>CALGIB010001018.1 GCA_937915955.1 uncultured Pseudomonadota bacterium | reverse complement strand
CGTCGTCCTCGCCATCTTCGGGCGGCTCGATGAACTTGATGGCCAGCACCAGCCCGACGAGGACCAGCGCCATTCCGGTCATCAGCTTGGTCTGACGGTCGTCCACGGGGGCTCCTGGGTCGGCATGATGGGGGTGACGCTGAGGGCGATGCGGTTATCTCCGGGGCGTCGGAGGATCCATGAGCGGAACCGAGGAGACGCGCGCCGGGCTCGAGAGCGAGCTGGACGCCACCGAGACGGACGAGACCCAGCAGGGGCCCCCGGACGAGGGTCCTGGGCTGGAGCTGATCGACCCCGATCCGCTCGAGGCGGCGCTGTCCGAGCTCGAGGCCAGCCGGGCGCGCCTCCGCACCGTGTCCAAGGCCTACAAGGACCTGCAGGCCGAGATGTCCGCGTTCAAGGCGCGGCTCGAGCGCCAGCAAGTCCTCAAGGAGCAGATCCTCAAGGGCGACGTGGTCTCGGCGCTGTTCGAGCCGCTCGAGAACCTGACGCGCACGATCGACGCGATGCAGCGCGCCGGCGTCGACGAGGCGACGCTCGAGGGTCTCGGGCTGGTCCGCAAGAACTTCCTCGACGGCTTCCACCAGCTGGGTCTCGAGGAGATCGGCGCAGAGGGCCTGCCCTTCGACCCCGCCGTGCACGAGGCGCTGACGACGACTCCGGTCGTGGACGAGGCCCTGGACGACACCATCGTTCAGATCTTCGCCCAGGGCTACCGCGTCGGCACCCGCGTGATCCGGCCCGCCCGCGTGGTCGTGGGTCGCTACACCGAGCCCGCCGGCGAGGCGTGAGCCAGGCCGGGGCCCAGCCGCCCACGCTGCACCTCGCGCTGCTCCAGCCGGAGATCCCTGGCAACACCGGCAACATCGGTCGGCTGGTCGTCGGCATTGGAGCCCGCCTCCACCTCGTGCACCCCCTGGGCTTCCAGACGGACGACAAGGCGGTGCGGCGAGGCGGCATCGACCACTGGAGGCACGTGGACGTCCAGGAGCACGCCAGCTCCGAGGCCTTCTGGGCCTGGGCCTCGGGACGGCGCGTCCACCTCTTCAGCAGCCACGCCCATCGTCCCTTCACGGCGGCGCGCTTTGAGCCCGAGGACGTGCTGGTCTTCGGACCCGAGTCCGTCGGCCTGGATCCCGCGCTCGTGCAGCGACATGGAGGGCTGAGCATCCCCATGTCCGGCGCGGTGCGCAGCCTGAACCTGTCCAACGCGGTGGCCGTGGCGGCCTACGAGGCGCTGCGTCAGGTGCGCCCCGCGCTCTTCGAGGTGACCCCGTGAGCCCCCTCTACGTCCTGATCATCGCGGGAGGGCGAGGGACGCGTTTCTGGCCTCGGAGCCGGAGGGCTCTGCCCAAGCAGTGCATGTCCGTGGACGGCGAGCGCACCCTCATCCAGGCCACCCTCGACCGTGTCGGGAGCCGGGTCCCCATCGAGCGCGTCGTCGTGGTCACCAGCGCGACCATGGCGCCGGCGCTGGCCAGTCAGCTGCCCGGGCTGCCCGCCCGCAACCTGATGGTCGAGCCCCAGGGTCGGAACACCGCCCCAGCGGTGGCGTGGGGGTGCGCGGAGATCGCCCGCCGCGATCCGGACGCTGTGGTCGCCGTGCTCCCGGCCGACCACCTGGTCACGCGGCCCGAGGAGCTGATCCGCGCGCTGGACGCGGCCCGGGAGGCGGCGGTCCAGACCGGCGCCCTGGTCACCATCGGCCTGCAGCCGACGCGTCCGGAGACCGGCTTCGGCTACCTGAAGACCGGCAAGGGGGCAGGGGACTTCGGAGGCCTCCCGGTCCTTGAGGTCGAGCGCTTCGTCGAGAAGCCCCAGCTCGAGGCGGCCCAGCGCTATCTGGCCGACGGCGGCTACCTCTGGAACGCCGGCATGTTCGTCTTCACGGTCGCCGCGCTGCAGCGAGCCGTGGAGCGTCACCTCCCCAAGCTGGCCCAGGGCCTGGCGCAGCTGGCCGCCGAGCCCCAGCGCCTGGACGAGATCTACCCGACGCTCCCGTCGATCAGCCTGGACGTCGGCGTCATGGAGCGGGCCGCTGCTGTGCTGACCGTGCCGGCCGACCTGGGCTGGTCCGACGTCGGGAGCTGGGACGCGCTCGGCGGTCACCTGCCTGAGCAGAGCTTCGGCGCAGGCCTGGTGCGGCACGGCCTGGCGGTCGACGCCAGCGACAACCTCGTCCACGCGCCCGACAAGCTGGTGGCGCTCGTCGGCGTCCAGGGCCTCGTCGTCGTCGACACGGGCGATGCGCTGATGGTCTGCCGCCGCGAGGACGCCCAACGGGTCCGCGAGCTCAT
>CALGIB010001017.1 GCA_937915955.1 uncultured Pseudomonadota bacterium | reverse complement strand
TCCTGGTGGCGGCGTCCCCCCCGATCATCCGGGCCAGCTCCTCCACGCGGCCGTCTTCGTCGAGGCGACGGACCGCCGATCGCGTGCGCCCGCCCTGGACCGACTTGGCCACGACGTAGTGGCTGTCGGCGACCCCGGCGATCTGGGGCAGGTGGCTGATGCAGAGGACCTGGGTCTGCCGGGCCAGCTGGGCCAGCTTCGATCCCACCACCTCGGCTGTGCGGCCGCCGATCCCGGTGTCCACCTCGTCGAAGACGAACGTCGGCGCCAGGGTCGGCCGGAGCCCCACCTTCAGGGCCAGGAGGATGCGGGAGAGCTCTCCCCCCGAGGCCGCGCTCGCGATGGAGCGCGGCGGCTCGCCGGGGTTTGCGGCCAGGTGGAACTCCACCCTATCCGCCCCCTCCGAGTCCAGGGTCGCGCTGGGAGTGACGCGGGTGTCGAAGCGGGCGCGGGGCATCGCCAGCTCCCTCAGCTGGCCATTGAGGACGCGGTCGAGCTGTTGAGCTGCGCAGGTCCGGCGGCGTGTCAGCGCGTCGGAGGCCTCGCGGGCGCCCTGCTCGGTTGCGGCGAGGGTCAGGCGAGCCTGCGCCGTACAGGTCTCGAGGTTGGCCAGCTCGTCCAGCTCGTCTCGGAGCGCCTTGGTTCGGGCGGGAAGCTGTTCGGGGAGGCAGCGGTGCTTTCGGGCCAGCCGTCTGGCCTCGGCCAGTCGGTCCTCGACCTCGTCGAGCTGCGCCGGATCGGTGGGGAGGGACCGGGCGTGTTGTTGTAGCTCTCGGACCAGCTCATCCAGCCGCATGGACAGCTCGGCGAGGGTGCGGGCGTGCGGCGCGAGCTGGCTGTCCAGCGCGGCGAGCGTGGTGACGGTGGCCTCAGCTCGCCCCAGGCGTTCCACCGCAGCCCCTTCGTCCACGTAGAGCTCCGCCTCGGTCGTCCTGAGGCCCTCGCGCAGCTGACTGGCGTGCTGCAGGCGGCGACGCTCCGCCTCGAGCAGGTCCAGTTCGCCCTCTTGCAGGCTCAGGTCTTCGAGCTCGGCGAGCTGGAACCGCAGGAGGTCCGCGCGCTCCGTCCGTTCCAGCGCTGCGCGGTCCAGTCGAGCTGTCGCCGCCCTGCTGGCAGCCAGATCGGCCCAGGTCCTGGCCATGGCCGCCAGCTCCGCCGTGTGATCGCCGAACTCGTCGAGCAGACAGCGGTGTCGCTCCGGGTCGAGCAGCTCCCGTTGGTCATGCTGCCCGGCCAGCTCGACCAGCGGCTCCATGCGCGCTCGAAGGTCGCCCAGCGTCACGCGCTGGCCGTCGACTCGCGCCTGGGCCTTGCCCAGCGACGGAACCACCCGCTCTACCGTCAGCAACTCCCCCTCGGGGAGGCGGAACTGCGCTCGGACGATCGCCCGCTCGGCGCCTGTGCGGACCAGCTCACCGCTGGCCCGGGCCCCGAGGACGAGCCCCAGCGCGCCGACCACGATGGACTTGCCCGCCCCAGTCTCGCCGGACAGCACGTTCAAGCCCGGGGTGAAGTCCAGGCTCAGGCGTTCGATGATCGCGAGATCCTCGATCTCCAGTCGTTCCAGCATGGTCGCGCCACTGTTGATTTGTTCACCTGAACATTTGATCAGTTTGGTGTGGCCTGTCAAGGGGGCATGGACAGTCTCTGGTCTTCCGGCCTCGCCCAGTCGGGCTCAGAGGGGTGACCGCAAGTGCAGGCGGAGCGGATCGCGCAGGTGGATGTACCGCATGGTCGTGCGCAGGTCGGAGTGCCCGAGCAGCATCTGGATGTGGATCAGGTCCGTCCCGGTCTCCAACAGGTGGGTGGCGAAGGAGTGCCGGAGCGAGTGGGGGGTGACCTTGCCGGGCAGGCCGGCCTTGAGCGCGCTGGCCTGGACCACGCGCTGGATTGTCCGCGCGGTCAGCGCCCCGCCCACGCGGCTCTCGAAGACCGTTTCGTTCCGGTGGCGACCACGGGTGAGGTCTCCGAGCCCATCGACCAGGTGTGAGCTGAGCAGCGTCGTACGGTCCTTGCGGCCTTTAGCGCCGCGGACGGAGACGCGAAGCCGCTCCAGATCCAGGTCTCCGATTCGCAGCTTCACCAGCTCTCCGACCCGAAGCCCGGAGGCATAGAGCGTCAGGACGGCAAGCCGGTGCTTGTCGTTGTCCAGTGCGTAGGCCATCCGGAGCACCTCGTCCTTGCGCAGCACCCTGGGCATGAAGTGGCCTGGTCGGGGTCTGGGCAGCACGAACGCTCCGACATCCCGCCCATAGAGCTCGTGGTAGAGCAGCTTCAGCGCAGAGACGACCTGGTTCACGTAGGTTCGGGTGCGGTCCTGTTCGAGCAGGGCGAGCAGGTAGCCGCGCACCTGCTCGTCCGTCGCTGATCGAGGCGGTGTCGGACCCAGCCAGCTCACGTGCGTTCTCAGGCAGGAGCTGTAGGCCTTGATCGTGCTGTCCGAGTACCCCCGCACGGTCAACTCCTGCTTGTATCGCTCGAACAAGAACGGCGAGAGTCCCATCTCTGCTCCCCACCCCATCCCTAGCTTCCCCCTCGACCATTTTCTGTCCGGCCGGGTGTCGGCTTTTCCGCCGACCGGCCGATGCGGCCGCTCCCCCTCTGGCCCTCGGGTGGGTGATTGGGCCGCGCCCGAGGCCCAGGGGGTCACCAGGCGAAGCAGATGACCTGGAGCGAGGCGTTCAGCCCCCAGTGCATGAGCACGGCGGGCCAGAAGGAGCGCGCTCGGAAGCAGAACAGGCCCAGGAAGAAGCCCCCGAAGAAGCTGCTGGCCATCTCCACCTGTGGCTTGCCCCGGTGCAGCAGCATGAACGGGATGGCCTGGACGAGGGAGGCGATGACGGCGTCGGTCTTGCGGGCCACGCCGAAGAGCATGAAGCCCCGGTAGAAGAACTCCCAGCCGACCATGTAGAGGCCCAGCGACAGCAGATAGCGGGTCAGCTCGCCAGCGTCGGTGCGCGCGGGCTTGTACCAGGGGTAGGCGTCCCGCAGCGAGGGGAAGAGCCACGCCGCCGCGAAGCTGAAGCCCACGATGACGAGCAGCGTCAGGGCCGTGCGAGGCACCCACCAGCGCCAGTCCCCCAGGCCGATGCCCCAGCGGTCCAGGGGGACGCCGCCGGCCTTCAGGCCCAGCACGAGCAGGGACCCGCTCATCAGCGCGGGCACGAGCAGGAGCAGCGGCTGGGTGTCGAACAGGGCCTTGTCGACCGCGATCCGCCAGATCAGTGGGGTCAGCGCCACCACACCGCCCAGCGCGGCGATCAGCGTGCTGCCCTTGCGCTGGGCGTCGAGCAGCCAGGCCGCCAGCACCGGGATGGGGAACAGGACCAGCAGCGTCCAGGAGTCCTTGACGAGCAGCGGGTCCTTGGGCGTGAAGCGCGAGCTCAGGAACAGCCCGATCGCCGAGACCGTGAAGACGATCAGGGAGACGCGGTGCTCTCGATACCAGGCGGCCAGCATGGGCGCAGTCTGCCCCGCTGCAGCGGGCGCCGCCGGGAGAGGCCGTGCAGGTGGACGGCGTGGCCGTGGGGCGGAGGAGGCCGAGGCCGTCGTTACGCCGTCGCCGACTCAGCGGTCCAGGTTCGGGAGCAGCCCCAGGCTGCGCATCTGCTGGGCGATGGCCTGGTAGCGACGGAATCCCGGGCTGGGCGGGTGCGGGTCGAGCACAGCGGGCAGCGCGCTGCGCGGCACACCCAACACAGAGGCCAGCTCGTGGGCGGCCTGGAGGCCGGAGCGGGTGGCGCGCTCGAGGAAGAAGCTGGTCCAGGACGGCTGCACCCAGTCGCCGGCGAGGCTGAGGTTGGGGATGGAGGTCTTCACGTCGGGGAGCTTCCGCCAGGCGCCGGGGCTCAGCCAGGGGTGGCCGATGCGTCCTCGGAGGAGGTGACTGTGCACGCGGCTGCCCGCCACGCCGGGCCAGATCGCCTCTACGGTGCGGGTGCAGCTCTCGATGACCTGATCGTCGCTCATGTGCAGGGCGCGCTGGGCGTTGGCGCCGTACTGATGGCACTCGATCACCGAGCCGCCCGTGGCTCGGGACCACTGCTCGAAGGGCCGCTGGATGCTGCTGAGCCAGAAGTAGTTGTCGATGTCTGGCGCCACCACCATGCCGTTGCTGGCTCGGGCAATCTCGGGTCGACCCGAGAACCAGAGCCGCAGGGTGTTGTGCGGGAGCGCCTGGGGTGGCGGAGGCAGGGCCTGGGCCAGCTCGCCGGCGTAGAGGCGCTTCAGGCTGCCGGGGTCCACGGCCAGGACCACCGCGGCTGTGCGGAGTCGCTCCTCCCCGATGCGCACGCCGACCACGCGGCCTTCCTCGAACAGCAGCTCGTCGACCTCTGTGTCGCATCGCACCTGACCACCGGCGGCCTCCACCACCTGGGCCAGCGGGCCGAAGACGCAGGTCTGTGTGTCGTCCCCGAGGTAGTCGAAGCCGATGTCACGCTTGTCGCACACGGTGTAGTGCTGGAGGCTGGTCAGGAAGGCGCCCAGACCACAGTCCCTCGCCTCGACCCAGAAGGCCATGTGGACCAGGGCCTCGAAGAAGGCCCGCATGAAGGGCGGCCAGTCCCGCACCAGCTGCTCGACGTTCATGCGGTCGTACTCGGCCATGTCGCGGGCGGGGTCGAAGGCGAACACGTGACTCATGTCGCGGGCCACGCCCAGCATCTTGAGCGGGTTGGCGCGCAGGGCCTGGCGGCGGAACTCAGGGTCGGTGAGCAGGCCGGCGAAGGCGAAGGGCTCGGGCAGGGGGCTGTCGCGCACGCTGTCGCCCACGTCCATGAAGCGGGGCTGGTCTCCGTCCAGCCACACGCAGAGCTCCTGTCGGCCCGAGCTGACGATGTGCCGGCCCAGATCGTGGCGCTCGAGCAGGCTGCGCAGGTTGCGGTACTGCCGCCAGAAGCCGTGGATGCCGCGCTCGACCGGGAAGGTCCAGCGCTGGTCGCCGTGGACGAAGCTCGTCTGGTCCACCACGCCCCAGCGCCCGCCGAGCTGAGGCTCCCGCTCGAGCACGGTGACCTTCACGCGCGCGCCAGCCAGCGCCGCAGCGGCGGTCATTCCGGCCATGCCGCCGCCGACTACGAGGACCTGGGTCATCTGTACGCCTCCTGTCGGCTGGGCTAACCGAGGGTCTGAGCACGAGGTGTCCCGCATGCTGCTTCTCCTGATCGCCTGCAACAGCGGGCCCATGACCGTGGTGACCTACAACGCCGGGTTGGCCGAGGGCTTCGTGCCCGGGACCCTGGACCGGGCCCAGAAGACGGCGGACGCGGTCGCGGCTGTGGAGGCGGACGTGATCTGCCTGCAGGAGGTCTGGCAGCCCGAACACGCTGCGCTCTTCACCGCCGGCTGGGAGCACAGCCTGGTGCCGGATCCCCAGCAGGACCTGGGCGAGGGCGCGGCCTGCACCGAGGACGACCTGTCCAGCCTGAAGGCCTGCCTGGACGAGGACTGCGCGGACGCCTGCAACGACGAGCTGGTCGACTGCGTCTTCGACAACTGCCTCTTCCCCTTCCTGGGCCTGGACACGACCTGCCAGAGCTGCGTGATGGCCAACGTGGGCGGCGACGTCGACGCGGTCACCTCGACCTGCTTGCAGGAGTCCACCGCCTACGCCTACGACGGCAGCTTCGGCACGGCGCTGGTCTCGGCCCACCCGATCCTGTCGAGCGAGGAGCACGTCTTCTCGAGCACGACGAACCGGCGCTCGGTGCTGCATGCGGTGGTCGACGGGCCCCTGGGCGACACGGACGTGTACTGCACGCACCTGACCGCCATCTTCGACCTCATCCCCTACACGGGCGTGGGCGAGTCCTGGGAGGCCGAGCAGGCCCAGCAAATCGGGGACCTGAGCGCCTTCGTGGACGGGACGGCCTCGGGGCCCGTGGTGTTGCTGGGCGACTTCAACAACGGGCCCGACCAGCACGCCGCGCACTACGCGGACCTGAGCCAGGGCTTCGTGAGCCCCTATGTGCGCGACAGCGGGGTCTGCACCTACTGCGCGGACAACCCGCTGAACTCCGAGGACAGCGAGGACAGGGTCATCGACCACGTGCTGCTGCGCGACGTCGACCTGGACAGCGCCAGCGAGCGCGTGCTCGACGAGCCCGTGGAGATCGAGGTCTGCGGCGAGGCCCAGGACGGGGCCTACTCGGATCACTACGGCGTGCGGGTCACCATCGGCGGCTGAGGTTCAGGCCAGGAACCGCGCCGCCGCTCGCAGGACCTCGAACAGCGGCCAGCCCAGCGTGGTCGCGCAGACCAGGGCCAGCGCCGCGGTGAGGCGCGGGTGCCCGCCCTCGCCGACGACCTTGTCCCGCAGCAACAAGCCGAGGACGGCGCCGCCGATCAGGCCGCCGACGTGGGCGAGGTTGTCGATGGGCAGCATGGGCAGCAGGCCGATGGCCAGGTTCAGGGCGATCCAGGGCGCCAGGCTCCAGCCGAGCACCCGCTGCAGCTCGACGGGGAGCTGGCGCCGGAAGCGCAGCCCGAAGACCATCCCGGCGCCGAGCAGGCCGAAGACCGCGCCCGAGGCCCCGACGCTGAGCGGCACCCCGCCCAGCCAGGACAGGACCGAGCCGGCCAAGGCCGAACCGAGGAAGAGCGCGAGCAGGCGTACGGGTCCGTAGATCGCTTCGCAGATCCGGCCGAGTCCGTAGAGCGCCAGGCCGTTGAGGAGCAGGTGCAGCGGGCCGCCGTGGAGCAGCGCGCAGCTGAGCAGGCGCCAGGGCTGGCTGGCGATCGCGAGATCCTGGCGAGCTCCGAGCAGCAGCAGGACCTCGGGCTGGCGGGGGCCCCAGGCCAGCAGGGGCCAGGGCAGACCGGCGAGGCCCTCGAACAGCACCGAGGTGCCGTAGGCCAGCACGCACAGCGCCAGCAGGGAGGTGGTGGCGAGCGGGAACCAGGACAGGCCACCGTAGAAGTGCTCGCTGACCTCGTCGCGGCGCAGGCGCTCGCGGATCAGGATCGCCTCGAAGCTGGGCGGGGTGCTCAAGGGGGCTCCTCGACCTCGTACAGGCGCAGGGTCTCGCGCGGGCCCTCGCCCCAGCCGAAGGGCAGCGGCCCCAGGGTCTCTGCGTGGTAGCCGATGCCTCGCTCGAGGTCGATCAGGCGGAAGGCGCCGTCGTCGCGCGAGGAGATCTCCTCGATCTGGTGGAGGTCCAGGCTCAGGGGTCCCGGCGAGCTGTGTACGGGCACGGCGACGAGCTCGTTGAGCTGGAGGGCCTCCTCGGGGCTCCAGAACGACCAGCCCTGCTCCTGCAGCGCCCAGCGAAGGGTCCACTCGCCGGTGAAGCGGGCGGGGGGTCGGTCGCTCAGGCCCTGTGCGACCTCGAGGGACGCCCGCGCGTGAGCGCGCTCGGCGTAGACCATGGCTGGGGCGAGGAGCAGGCCGGGGAGGGCCAGGGCCCACCACGCGTGGTGCAGGCGAGAGAGGTCTCCGGCCAGCAGCAGGCTCAGCGGCACGACGCAGGGCAGCAGGTAGCGGCCTCCGGCGTAGTTGTGCGTGAGGACCACCGCCGCCGCCGCGAGCAGCAGCCAGAGGCCCAGCAGCTGGTTCAGCGGGCCCTGTTTCAGGGCGATCACCGCCCGGAGCAAGGCCGCGCCGCCGAGGCCGCAGCAGGCCACGAGCAGGCCTCGGCCCATGTCGAGGTCGGGGAGGAAGCCGAAGCCGCCGAGCACGAGGCCGGGCAGGCCGGTGGGCGTGGGAGGAGCGGCCAGGCCCAGGCGGGCGAGCATCCCGAGGGCGCGCGGGCCGAGTGGACCCTGGCTGATCTCGCTGGCGTGGGCGAGCACGTGCACGAGGTGGGGCTGCCCGTACTGGGCCCAGAGCAGGGCCTGCAGCCCGCCCCAGAGCAGCAGCGAGACCCCCGCGGCGAGGCCCAGCTCGCGCCAGCGGCGCGTCCGGTAGGCGTGAATCAGGACGGGCAGGGCGAGCAGCAGCGAGGGGTACTTCCAGCTGGCGGCCAGGGCGAAGGCGAGGCCGGCGAGCGCAGGTCGACGGTGGACCCAGGCGGCCAGGGCCAGGGTCGACCAGGCCACGACACCCAGGTCGGGCATCAGGCCGGCCTGCAGCGCCAGCCAGAGCACCGGGCTGGCCAGCAGCCCCAGGCCCAGCGCCGGCAGGTTCTTCGGAGACAGCCAGGAGATCGAGAAGCCGAGCACGCCGGCCAGCGGGACCGAGGCCAGCAGGCGGTCGCCGCCGGTCAGCAGCACCCACCAGAGGTGACCCGGCGGGTGCGCGAAGAGGTAGGCGTTCTCAGGCTGGACGTGGCCCCAGGGCTGCCAGGGGCGGAACCAGTCGTAGGGTCGCAGCGGGTGGTCGCCGATCTGCCGGGCGATGTCGAGGTAGGACTCCTCGTCCAGGATCGGCAGGGCGCCGAGCTGGAGGAGTCCGCAGACCAACATGAGCGCTGCGGCGAAGAGGAGGCGGGGCTTCACCGGGGGAGTCTAGCGCCCTGGGGTGGGCAGGGTCGCGCAGCAGCGCTTGTAGCGGAGGCCGCTGCCGCAGGGGCAGGGCTCGTTCCGGCGCAGGCCCTGGTAGGGGCCGCGGAGCGAGCGCGCGAGGGCTCGGAGCTGAGGGTCGAGCTCATCGAGCACGCGGCGGGTGGATCCGCAGAGGTGGGTGGTCTGGTCGTGCCGGTGGTAGGGGCAGCCGCCGTGGCAGCGGGGCCGCCAGGCGCAGGTGACGCAGTCCTCGGGCAACTGGGCCTTGCTCTCGCCCAGGGCGCGCTGTCTGGGCGAGCCCAGGACCTCGATCAGCGGTCGCTGGCCGAGCACCCCGACCGGGTCGGCTGCATCCACGAGGAAGGCGCAGCGGTGCAGGGAGCCGTCGTGCTCGACGACGAGGTAGCCGCCGCAGCGCTCGGCGCTGGCGCAGGACACCGGCGGCGCGGCCACGTAGCTGGCCAGCAGCTCGTCGAAGTTCCGCACGGAGACCTCGTGGCGCTCAGGCCACCAGGCCTTCCAGAGGTCCAGCAGGAAGCCTCCCCAGGCCCAGGGATCGACTGCGGTCGGGGCGGCCAGGCCGGGCTGGTTCGGGTCGCGGTCCACGGCTGGAAGGAACTGCAGGTGGGCCAGGCCCAGATCGCGCAAGGCGGCGTAGCGCTCCGCCGCGCTGTCCTCCTCGCCGCGCACGACGACGGACAGGGCGTTGACGGCCACGCCCGCCTCCAGCATCCAGGCGGCGGTGTCCCGGGCACGCTGCCAGCTCGGACCGCGCCAGCGCTCGTGCACCTCGCGGTGGCCGTCGATGGACAGGCCCACCAGGATCTCGCCGTCCAGCAGGATCGGGGCCCAGCTGGGATCGAGGCCGGTGCCGCTGGTCTGCAGGGCGTGCGAGACGCTCTGGTCGGGTCCGGCCAGCTCTCGGCCCAGCTCGAGCGCCTTCGCGAAGAAGCCCCGGCCCATCAGCGCGGGCTCGCCCCCCTGCCAGATCAGGTGCAGGTGCTGGGAGGTGGCCAGGGCCTCCTCCAGCAACAGCCGGAGCGTGGCCTCGCCCATGCGACCACCTCGGGGGCCGGTCGAGCGGTAGAAGCAGTAGCGACAGCTGAGCGGGCAGTCCGCCCCCGCCGGCTTCACCAACAGGGTCAGCTGCTCGAGCACGCTCAGACCTGGACGGCGAACTCGCGGAGGACCTCGTTGAGCGAGGTCTTGCGGTCCGTGCTGGCCTTGCGCTGGCCGATGATCAGGGCGCAGGCGAGGTGGTAGTCGCCGGCTGGGAAGCTCTTCACGCGGGTCCCGGGGACCACCACGGCGTTGGCCGGGACGCGGCCCTTATGGATGACCTCGTCCGGGCCTGTGACGTCGATGATGGGCGTGCTGGCGGTGAGCACGGTGTTCGCGCCGATCACCGCGCCCTCCTCCACGATCACGCCCTCGACCACGATGCTCCGGCTGCCGACGAAGGCGCCGTCCTCGATGATGACGGGGCGGGCGGAGAGGGGCTCGAGCACGCCGCCGACGCCGACCCCGCCGGAGAGGTGGACGCCCTTGCCGATCTGCGCGCAGCTGCCCACGGTGGCCCAGGTGTCGACCATGGTGCCGGCGCCGACGTAGGCGCCGATGTTGACGTAGCCGGGCATGACGACCACGCCGCGCTCGCAGTGGGCGCCGTAGCGGATGGCGCCTGGGGGCACCAGGCGCACGCCCTGCTCGGCCAGGTCCTTCTTCAGCGGGACCTTGTCGTGGAAGGAGTAGGGGCCCAGGTCGTGGACCTCCATCTTGCTGTAGCGGAACCAGAGGAGCACGGCGCGCTTGACCCATTCGTGCACGACCCAGTCGCCGCCGACCTTCTCGGCCACGCGCAGCTCACCGCGGTCCAGCATGGCCACGGCCTCCTGGGTCGCTGCCCAGGCCTCGTCGGCCTCGAGCCGCCCGCCGAAGGCCGCGTCGATGCGTTCTCTCAGCTGATCCACCCTTCCTCCCTGTGTACGCGGCGCCAGACCGCGATGGCCTCGGGGCACTGCTCCAGCGGCGGCACCATGGCCACGCGCACGAAGCCCGTGCCGACGTCGCCGAAGCCGAAGTAGCTGCCGGGGCTCACGACGATCCCCGCCTCGAGCAGGCGGCTGGCGTAGGCCTCCTCGTCCATGCCGCCGGGCGTCCGGATCCAGAAGTAGAACGTCGCCTCGCTGGCGACGACCTCGAGCCCGACCTCGGCGAAGAAGGCGCGGAACATGTCCTTCTTCGTGCGCAGCAGATCGCGCCTGGCGACGCTGTGGCGGTCGTCGGACCAGGCCGCGACCGCGCCGGCGTTGACGGTGTCCTGGGGGACCACGCCGGGGTTGATGCGGAACTCGCGGTAGGCGTCGATCCAGGCCGGGTCGCCCGCGATGAAGCCCGAGCGGTAGCCGGTCATGCCCGAGCGCTTGCTGCAGCTGTGGAAGGTCAGCACACCCTCGGTGCCGACCTGGAGCGCGCTGCTGGGAGGATCCAGGTCGTAGACGTCCGCGTAGCACTCGTCCGAGGCCAGCAGGATGTCGTGCTGGCGGCAGAGATCGTAGGTGCGCTTGAGGTCGTCCAGCGACATCACCGCGCCGCTCGGGTTGTGGGGGCTGTTGATCCAGAGGATGCGCGTCTTTCGGAGCACGGCCTCGGGCAGCAGCCAGGGGCGCTGGTGCCAGTCGCCCTGCAGGCTGACGATGTGGCACTCGCCGCCCGCGAAGAGGGTGCCGCGCTGGTAGGCGGCGTAGCCGGGGTCCGGAAAGACGACCGTGCGGTCGGGCGCGCTGGGGTCGATCACCAGCATCGGCAGGTGGAAGACGGCTTCCTTGCTCCCGGACGTCGGCAGGATCTGCGTCTCGGGGTCCAGCGGGACGCCGAAGCGGCGCTGGTGGTAGTCCGCGATCGTCTGGCGGAGCTCGGCCGAGCCCCGAACCGTCGGGTACTGCGAGATCTGCGGGACGGCCTCGATCAGCGCCCGTCGGATCGAGTCCGGTGTGGGCTCGACGGGGTCGCCCGTGCCGAAGTCGTAGAGGGTCAGTCCGGCCGCGCGGACCTGGGCCTTCTTGCTGTTGAGGGCTTCCTGCGGGTAGGTCCGCAGCCGGGCGAGGAGAGGGTTCAGGCGCACGTTCGAGCCTTCCGTGGTCGTCGCCAACGTAGCGCGGCGCGCTGCCCGAGGTTGCACGCTATGGTCGCCGGATGAGCGAGGTCGGCTGGACCGGAGACGTGCACCTGAGCCTGACGCGCGCGTGGCTGGGGCTCCAGGGCTTCGTGGGCATCGCCTTCATGCTGCTGTCGCCGATGTCAGGCTGGATGGCGGGCACCCAGGACCCGGACTTCGAGGCCCTCGGACCGGTGGGTGGAGCGGTCGTGGTCGGCTTGGCGGGGCTGGCCTGCTTCGGCAGCGTGGGCCTCGCCTCGGCTGGGGCGGCCATCGGCCTTGGGCACGGCAAGGCCTGGGCCTGGTGGGCCGCTGTCCTCAGCCTGGGCCTGCTCTGCTTCGGCGCATGTCTGCCGATCGGGATCTACGGGATCTGGGCGCTGTCGCGTGACGAGGTGCTCAGGCACTACGGCGTCAGCTCGCTCGCTTGGCCGAGGGAGCGGCCCCGGTCTTGACGCGGGTCCTCGGCAGCAGGTCCAGGTCCAGGCGCAGGCCGACGTAGGGATCGTCCGTGTTCGGGTACTGGCCGCGGCGGTCGGGACCCCAGGCGGCGCAGGGGCCCAGGCGCAGGACCGGGCCGCGGTTGCGCTGGACGCGGAGGCCGGCGAAGGCGGCGGCGCCCGGGGAACCCTCGTCTTCGGTCCTGAGCTGGAGGTCCGCCGAGGCGAACCACCACGGCCCCTCGCTCTCCAGACCGAGCTGGAGGCCGAGGCGGGGGAGCTCGGGGGTGCTGCGCAGCAGCCAGCTCGCGCCGCCGTAGAGCTGCACCGGGCCTAGCTCGGTGCGGGCCTGGACCAGGGCCTCCTCGCGGGACCATGTGATGGTCGGGCGGTCGAGGCCGTCGGCGATGTGGGCCGAGGTGTGGCGCCAGGCGACCCGGATCGCGAGGTGCTCGAGCTCCACGTCCACGGGCACGCCGAAGCTGCCGTCGAAGGTGTTCAGGTTGAAGGTCCCAGGCCCCGCCTGCTCGAAGCGCAGCCAGGTGCCGAAGAGCAGGCCGGCCTGGACGCGCGCCGGGCCGCTGTACTGCACCAGCGGCACGACCTGACCCAGGGCTGCGTCGATCTGGCCGTCGGGGCGCCAGGTGACGTGCATGCGGCTGGCCCGCGGATCGGCGACGGGCGAGGCGAACAGTGGGCTTCCTGGCATGGGAGCCCAGGCGGCGTGGGCGACGGAGAGGAGGAGCAGGTTCACGGGTTCTTGACGGGCGCCTGAGGAGTGTTCGGAGCTTCGACGGGGGGGGTCGAAGGATTGAACACTTTTCCCTCCAAGTGGCTGAAGGATGGTGCACCGGGTCCGGGCATGCATCCTGCGGAGGGTCGCCGCGATGCGGAAGCCCTCCCGAGCCCTGCTGCGTGACCCCCTGCTCGTGCTCGGCGCGGGCGTGGTGCTTGGGGTGTGGACCTGGCCCTACTTGGAGCCGGCGGCCTGGCAGGCGGGTCTGGGGCTGCTGGCCTGCGCGGGGCTGGCGTGGCTGGGTGGCGAGCGGGCCTGGATCGCGGTCTTCGGCGCCGCGCTGTGCCTGGGGTGGGCGCGTCCGG
>CALGIB010001016.1 GCA_937915955.1 uncultured Pseudomonadota bacterium | reverse complement strand
ATCCTCGCCCCATGCGGATCCTGGTCACCGGCGGCGCCGGCTTCATCGGCTCACACCTTGTCGACGCGCTCCTGAGCCGGGGTGACGAGGTGACCGTCCTGGATGTGCTGGACGACTACTACCCCGTCGAGGTCAAGCTGCGGAACCTGGCCGGCTTTCGGAATCAGGTGCGCTTCGTCCAAGCGGACCTTCGGGACAGGCCGGTCGTCGAAGCCGCGCTGGCGGGGCAGGAGGCCGTCGTCCACATGGCCGCTCGTGCCGGCGTCCGACCCTCGATCCGGGAGCCGGAGCTGTACGTCGACAACAACGTTCGCGGAACACAGATCCTGCTCGATGCGATGGCCGCCCAGGGCGTCCGCCGTCTGGTCTACGCGTCCTCGTCCTCGGTCTACGGGGCGCGCTCGGGGGCCGGAGCCTTTGAAGAGACCGACTCGATACAGCGGCCCGTGTCGCCCTACGCGGCGACCAAGCTGGCCGGGGAGCTGCTGATCCACGCGGCCTGCGCGACCAGCCCGCTCCAGGCCAGCTGCATGCGCCTGTTCACGGTCTACGGGCCTCGGCAGCGCCCCGAGATGGCCATCCACTTGTTCGCTCAGAAGGCCCTGGCCGGCCAGCCCATCATGCGCTTCGGGGACGGCGAGTCCCTCCGGGACTACACCTTCGTGGGCGACATCGTGCGAGGTCTGATCGCTGCCCTTGACCGGCCCCGGGACTTCGAGGTCTACAACCTGGGCAGCGGCCGGCCCATCACGCTCAACGGCCTGCTCGCCGCGCTCGAGCGCGCGCTGGGCGAGCCCCTGCGCATCGAGGAGCACGGGGACCAGCCGGGAGATGTGCCTGCGACCTGGGCCAGCATCGGCAAGGCTCGGGGCGACCTGGGCTGGGAGCCGCAGGTGGCGCTCGAGCAGGGGCTCGCGAGCTTCCGGGAATGGCTGCTTTACGCGGGTTGAAGCCGGATATACTGCCGGGCTGTAGCCCCTGAGGTCCCCATGTTCAGTCCCTCGCCCCTGCTGGTCCTGGCTTTGTCCGCCTGCAACGACCAGAACGTCGGCGTGTACAACACGCCGCCGCAGGTCTCCATCTCGGGGCCCGAGGACGGCAGCCTGTATGCCCCAGGGGACGCGATCGACCTCTCCGGCATCACCCGCGACGACCAGCAGGACCCCGACACGCTGCTGGTCACATGGACCTCTTCGCTGGACGGCGAGCTCGGGAGCAGCTCTCCGGACGCGGACGGCATCGTGTCCTACTACGCGACCGAGCTCTCCGCCGGCACCCACGCCATCACCCTGCGGGCCATCGACAACGGCGGCGACTCGGGCGAGGACACCGTCACCATCGACGTCGGCCAGGGTGATGACGTCATCGGGGCGCCCACGGTCGTGCTGTCCGGACCCGCCGAGGGGGACATCTTCACTCACGCCCAGACCATCAGCGTGGTGGGCACGACCACCGACGACGAGACCCCCTGGGGCGAGCTGCTGGCCAGCGTCTCCAGCAGCTACGACGGCCTGCTGTGGGAGGGCTACCCAGCGGTGGACGGCCGCGTCGACGTCGAGGTCGGAGGCCTGACCCCGAACCAGAACCACACCCTGACGTTGACGGCGGTCGACGCGGGCGGCAAGGTCGGGACCGACTCGCGGACCGTCTGGATCGACGAGGACGGGCGTCCCACCGTGTTGGTCACAGCGCCCGGCAACGGCGACTTCTTCTGGACCACCGACCTGATCAATCTGCAGGGCAGCGTCAGTGACGACGTCGACGACCCCGAGGCGCTGAGCTGCGCCTGGACCTCGGATCTCGAGGGCGAACTCTGGGCTGGATCCGGCGACTCGGCGGGCTTCCTCAGCCACGCGGTGTACCTGATCGAGGGCACCCACAACATCACGCTGTCGGCCTTCGACTCCGAGGCGAACGAGGGCAGCAGCGCGGTCAGCATCGACGTGGTCGATCCCTTGAACCACGACAACGACGGCGACGGGCAGACCGAGAACGAGGGCGACTGCGACGACGACGACGCGACCACCTACACGGGCGCGACCGAGGTCTGCGACGAGGT
>CALGIB010001015.1 GCA_937915955.1 uncultured Pseudomonadota bacterium | reverse complement strand
GCCGGTGTTGTTGCAGCCGTCGCCCGCCTCGTAGAAGTTGACGTTGCCGTCGTAGTACGCGTTGCAGCTCGAGTCCATGTTGACGGTCGAGCGCAGGCGGTCGGTGACGATGTCGACGTCGGGGCCGAAGGTCTGGCCCCACTCGCGGATCTGGTGCAGGAAGATGTAGCTGTCGATCTCGGCCTGGGTGGCGTCGCTGTCGGTCCAGGTGTAGTCGGCGCCTTCGAAGCTGGCCGCGGCGTCGTCGCCGGCGCTGTTGCGGACCCTCAGCCACTCGCCGTCCAGGTCGGTCTCGAAGCCGCCGCCGATGGCCTCGAAGCTGCCGTCCTCGCTGGTGGTCTCGTCGCTCTCCTCACCCGCGACAACGACCAGCGGCACCGGGGACTTGCTGAAGTCGCCGTCCACCGTCCGGGTGTCGTGCACGGCCGTGATGCTGCCCTCGAGGAAGCGCACCTCGTTGTAGACGTTGACCAGCTGACCGGTCCAGGCGTCGACGTGGCTGATCCAGATGCCCGGCACGTCGGTGGTCCGGGTGCGGGTCTCGTAGACCAACTGGTAGCTGAGGCCGCTGCCGGCGTTGGCGGGCAGGAGCACGAGCGCGGCGCTCTCGAGCGTGTGCTCGTAGCCAGAGGCCGGGCCTTGAGCGACGGACTGCGCCAGCGCCTGGTCGCCGGTGACCATGGCGCGATGGTCCTGGTCGCCGGAGGGCTGGGGCAGGCTGGCGTGGGGGTAGGTGGCGAGCTTGGCCTGGACCAGGTTGCCTTGCTTGACGACGAGGCGGACGCCGCCTCGCCAGACGGGCACGCCCTGGACCAGGCGGTCCCACTCGACGAACCAGGTGTCGGTGCGCTCGCTGTAGCTGGCGCCCTTCAGGCGCAGCTGGTCCAGGCCCACGCCCGAGAGGGCGCTGTGCTGCTCGAGGAGGGCCTCGAGATCGGCGACGACGGTGTCGGACGAGCGGGTGTCGACGTCGACGCCTCCGCCCCACATGCTGAAGGGCGTGCCGGCGCGCTCGTCGAAGACGACCTCCCAGCCGGGGTGCTGCTCGTCCCAGGCGGTCCAGCCGTGGCCCTGGCGCAGGCTGTGCTGTCGCTCGACGTGGACGTGGTGGATGCGGGTCGGCTCGATGCCCTGGTAGACGTCCTCCGAGGGGGCGAAGGCGTGGGCCGGGTGGCCACCGAGCATCAAGGTCATCACCGCGTGCATCTCGACTCCATGTTCAGGGGCCTAGGGTGGGTCGAGTAGACTCTCCGGTCAACGGGTAGCTCCCCTTTCGACATCCCGTTTGCGAGTCGTGGACAGGTGTTTGACGAAGTGAACCGATGCCCGGGTCCAGGATTCTTGCTTTTCGCTTTGATTACGGTCCTTTGCGCCTGTGAAGGGGGGGCAGGTGACGCTTCGGTGTCGCCGCCTCTTCCGACGCTGCCGCCGACGCTGGACGAGGTGGAGGGCTCCGGTCCTGCAGCGCCCGTTCGGGAGCTCACGCTTGCGATGGGCGCCGAGCTTCGCGGCGAGATCGAGCCTTGCGGCTGTCCGACGCTGCCCTATGGGGGCTTCGAGCGGCGCCGGAACCTGCTCTCCGAGCTGGAGCAGCGAGAGGGACCCCTGTTCCAGCTCGAGGCTGGCGAGGCCTACAAGAGTGGCCTGGTGCACGAGGACCTGCGCGCGGGTGAGCGCGCCTTGCTGATCTCGGAGCTCTTCGTCGAGCTCGGGCTGGACGCCTTCGCGCCGGGCCCGACCGAGCTGACGGTCCTGGGCCTGGAGGGGCTGCGCGCCGAGGCGGCTCGAGGGCTCCCTCTGGTCAGCGCGAGCTGGGTGGACGAGGCCGGCCGGCCGATCTTCCCCGAGGCGCTGGTGGTCGAGAAGGAGGGGATCCGGCTGGGCGTGGTCGGGCTCAGCGGGAGCAGCGACGTCGTGGCCTCCCGGCCGGCGCAGGAGGCGCTGCAGGCAGGCCTCGCCGCCCTCCCTGGGGACCTCGACCTGGTCCTGGCCCTATCCAACCTGGAGGAGCGCAGCTTCCTGACGGTGGACTTCGAGGGGGTGGACCTGGTCGTGTCGGCCAGCGGCAGCGCTCACGACCAGCCTCGGCGTGTGGGGGGCCGCCTAATCGTCGAGCCTCCGGCGCGGGGGCGGTACCTGGCGCTGGCCTCGGTCCGGCTGGCCTCGGACCGCCGCCCCCTGGTGCAGCAGCCCCAGCTCGAGCGCAGCTACGCCGGCCTGATCGACCTGCGGCGCGTGGTCACCCGCCTCGAGGCCGCAGGCGAGGACAGCAGCCCCCAGCGTCAGCGCATGGCGGACATCGAGGAGCAGCTCGTGGCGGCTGACGGTCGCAACATGGTGGTGCTGGACCAGCGCGCGCTGGGCAGCGATCTGGACGGAGCCTCGCCGATCAGCGAGCGTCTGGCGGTCTACAAGGAGCAGCGCTTCCAGGCCGCCGCGGTCGCCATCGTCGTCGACGACGGGGAGCTCGAGGAGCGCTACGTCAGCTCAGGCCGGTGTGCGGACTGCCACACGCGACAGATGGCCCGCTGGGCCGGAACCGAGCACGCGCAGGCGCTGCGCGTGCTGCGACCCCGCAAGGGGCACCAGGATCCCGAGTGCCTGAGCTGCCACAGCACGGGCTTCGGCCTGCCGGGTGGCTTCGCGGAGCCCAGCGAGAAGAAGCTGAAGACCTGGGGCGCGGTGCAGTGCGAGATGTGCCACGGGCCGATGGGTGGTCACCCCTCGGATGCGCGCGTGCAGTCCAGGCTGGTGGACGAGCGCACCTGCCGAGGCTGCCACGACGAGGCGAACTCGCCCGACTTCGAGTACGGCAACTACCTGGTGCGGACGGTCTGCCCGCCCGGTTGACTCACCAGGTGGCGAGGAACTTGTCGACCTCTTCGCGCTCCATCAGCCCCAGCGAGAGCTCCAGGCAGTCGCTGCAGATGTCGACCCCCTGGTGGCGGTAGACCGCCTTGGTCTCGAGCTGGTTCTTGCCGCAGAAGCCACAGCAGGCCTCGTCCGGGGCCTGCGCGCTGCGGCGCTTGCGCCCGACCTCGACCACGCAGACCTCGCAGATGACGGCGTCGCTGCCGGCCATCAGGTGGCTGGCGTCGCGCGAGGTGCGACCGCAGCAGCTGCAGTGCGCCTCCTCCTGGTCCCCGACGGCGCGTGGCGGCACCTTGGCTCGCGGCGGCACGATGCCCTGCAGCAGCATGCGCACCCGCGGGCCGGCGTGGCAGACGTCCGCGCGGGCCTGGAGCTCAGCGATGGCCTTGGGATCGCCGTACATCGCCAGCCCGGACTGAGCGGCGACGGCCAGCTCGGGGTCGGCGGTGCTGGCCCAGTCCTCGAGCAGCTTGCGGCCCGAGCGGCTGCGGCGGGCGGCGATGGCCAGCAGCAGCAGCGCCTGGTAGGCCCGGGCCTCGTTCCGCATGCGCTCGACGTTCGCGCGGTGGCGCTGCACGTCCGGTGCGGGCCCGCTGCGATCGATGGCGGCTCGCTTGAGGTCCTCCTCCTCGACCGCCAAGCCCTTGGTCAGCACCGGCTCGGGGATGCCGGCCGCCGCGGAGAGCGCCTGGCGAGCCAGCGGCAGCCCGAAGCTGCGGCCGGGCTCCTTGAGCGAGATGGCCACGTCGTCGGCGATGGCGCTCGTGCTGAGCGCGCAGCTGGCCTCGAACAGCTGGAAGCGCAGCCCCTCGTCCTGGACCATGTCGATGCTGCGCAGGATGTCCGCGGTGCTGGACGGCCCCAGGCTGCGCAGCTGCTCGAGCAGCATCGAGACGCGCTTGCGCGTGATGGTGCGTGGGTCGGCGGGGCCGCTGCCGGGGGGCAGGCGGTCGTAGTGCTTGACCTCGGTGCCCAGCGCCTGGACCAGCCAGCCCACGTCGCCTGCCAGGCGCCGGGTCCGAGCCAGCTCCAGGTAGGCCTCCATGTGGTCGGGGTGCTCCTGCAGCGCTTCCTTGAAGACGCGCAGGGCCTCGGCCGGGCTGCCCTCCTCGAGCAGGCTGCAGCCCAGGGTGTAGCGGGCCAGCTTGTTGCTGGGGTCCAGCATCAGGGCCTGGTTGCAGGCCTCGCGCGAGCGGCGGTGCTCGGTCAGCTGCAGGTAGGCCATGCCCATGCGGGCGTGTACGCGGGGGTCGTCCGGGCGGTCCTGCAGGTACTGCCGGAAGTGCTGGATGGCGTTGTTGTACTTGCCGAGGTGGTAGGCCACCATGCCTAGGTGGTACCGGGCCACGTGGCGATAGCGCTCGTGCTCGCGAAGGCGCAGGAAGAACTTCTCCGCCTCTCGGTAGCGGCCGGTCTCCAGGCAGCTCAGGCCCAGGTCGCGCAGCAGGGGCGCGGAGAGGTCCTGGCTGGGGCCGAGCTTCAGCGCCTGCACCAGGTGGTACTGGGCCCGCTCGACCAGGCGGCGTGAGCCGGGGAGCTCTCGGGCCCGCTCGGACAACACGCGCCCCAGGTACAGGTGCACCTCCCAGGACTGGGGCGCGAGGCGGCAGGCGCTCTCGAGGTGCTTCAGCGCCAGGTGCCGGTCTCCCTCGCTGCGGTAGAGCGCGCCCTGCGCCAGGTGCAGGTCCGCCCGCTCGTTGTCCAGCCGCGTGGCCTCGTCGAGGTAGCGGCGCGCGGCGTCGGACCGGCCCATGCCGATGAGCGCCGTTCCGGCCGTGATCAGGGCGCCCACGTGCGCCGGATCCACGCCCAGCACCTTGCGAGCCTGGGCCAGGGAGCGGTTGCACCAGGACTCGCCGCCGCCGTGGTACAGGCCGCGGGAGAGGTAGGCGCGAGAGAGCTCGTGGCGGAGCTCCGGGTCGTCTGGGGCGGACTGGACCTGCTCTTCCAGGCGGCTGGTCAGCCAGTCGAGCTTCTTGTGCGGGAACATGGCGAGGCGGGGCTGTCGGGGGAGGGCTGGGATCAAGGCGAGATCCCGAGGGGATGCCGATGATATCGTGGTTGGCGTACCGACGGAGGACAGATGTTCCGCCGCACAAGGCAAGCCCAGAGCACCGTCGAGTACGTGCTGTTCCTCTCCGTCATCACCATCATGACGGTGTGGATCGCCGGGGACGCCTTCTGGCCCAAGTTCGCGGATGGACTGGACGCCATGCAGAGCTCGATGAAGGAAATGGTCGGAGACGGCGTGGTGGAGGGACGATGAGTCCGCTCCTCCGAAGCCGCTCGCGCCGAGGTCAGTCCGTGACCGAGTCTCTGCTGCTCACCTCGGTCCTGGTCATCGCGGTCATCGCCGCGGGCTGGGTGCTGGCGGGCGTGCAGAACGGGGACGGCATCGTCGGCGGGCTGGTGTCGATGGCGGACGGGGCCGAGGAGGCCTACGTCGACCCGGGGCGCGCGCCCTGAGGGGCCTCAGCGTTCGCGCTGGCCCGGCGGCTCCTTCACGCTGAGCGGCCGCATCACGCCGGACAAGGGGCTGTCCACTCCAGCGGGCTCGCAGGTCCAGCCTCGGGGACAGCGCCCCATCATGACGCTCGCGGCGCCCTGGCGGACCAGGGGGTCCTCGGGCAGGTCCTCGGCGGGCATGCGCGCCACGAGCAGGGCGCCCAGGACGCGGCGCTGGTCCTCGCTCCCCTCCAGCAGCGCCTCCGGGCCCTGGTCCTCGAGGACGCGCGCCCACCGCATCAGGCTCAGGACGCGCTCGGCCTCCGGGTCCGCGACCGGCTCCAGCTGAGTGGCCTCCAGCCGCCAGGT
>CALGIB010001014.1 GCA_937915955.1 uncultured Pseudomonadota bacterium | reverse complement strand
CTTCGACTACGTCAGCGAGCCCATCGCCGAGGACGCGCTGTTCGGCGACCACTACGCGGCGGCCGACGACGACGGCACCACCCGCATGGAGGCAGCGTGGGGCGTGCGGAAGGTCTGGGAGACCCTGGGCATGCACCCCCAGGTCGAGCCCGCCGAGTCCAACACCGGCGCGCTGCCCGCGGCGCTGCTCGACGCCGGCATCGTGGGCGTCTACCCCACGAACTGCTGGGGGGATCTCTGGCACAACGCCAGCCCCGACTCGCCCAACGACCAGGGCGCCGAGTACCTCGAGCGCGAGGGCGGCACCTTCGCCTGGTGGCAGGTGCGCTGGATGATCGACGCCAGCTTCGCGGACACCCAAGACATCACGCCGAAGGCGCTGGTCAACCCCAAGGAGCTCTACCTGATCGGCCTGGGCGACGGCGCGCGCGCGGCCATCGAGCTGGGTCGGCGGCCCGACATGCCCCAGGTCACCGCCATCCTGCTGGACTCGCCGGTCATCGACATGGAGCTCTGGGAGGAGTCCAGCCCCGGCGTGGCCGAGGGCCTCAGCCGCATCTACCACCACGCCGAGGTGGGCGGTGACAGCGGCGGCGAGGCCGCGATCGACTGGACCGAGTGGACGCTCCGGCGCCAGGTCAACAAGGGCTACATGGACGGCACCCGGCTCGCGGTCGTTCACTCCTCGGCCGATCCGCGCGTGCCCGCCGGGAACATGGACGACCTGACCGCCTACCTGGCGGACCCGGACAAGAACCAGTTCGGCGACCACCTCGCGGACTTCTGTCTGCTGGACCGAGGCACCTCGACCCACGTCCAGACCAACTCGGACATCGTGGTCGCCCGAGAGACGGTGGCCTGGCTCCAGGGCACGGGCACGATGCGGGACTGTCAGTACGGCCTCGACGCCGAGCCGGCCGACGACACGGGCGGCTGAGGGGCCCTACTTGGGCGCGTAGCTGCGACCCTTCCAGGTCACCGAGCCCCGCTGCGACTTGATGCCCGAGTGCACCATGATGGCCATGACCATCGCCGTCGCCGGCGCGTGCGTCAGCCCGTAGATCAGGCGGTGCCCCCATATGTGGTCCATCCACGCGCGCACCGCCTGCATCACCAGGACCTGCGCCGAGCCCCAGATCAACCACTCGACGCCGATCAGGCCGCTGGCGCCGAGCAGCAGCAGCAGCGGCCCCAGCAGCGTGACGGTGAACAGGTAGAGCAGCACCGCGAAGACCGTGACCCAGCTGTAGTGCATGCCCGCGAAGAGGTTCTTGCTCCAGCCCTCCCAGATCTCCGCGAAGCTCGCGTACATGCGCACGCTGTAGAGCTCGCGCAGGAAGAGGCAGTGGTAGCGCACCTCGGCGGCCACGCAGGCTCGGGCCAGGCCCACGTCGTCCAGGATGTCGCTGGCCACCGCCTCGTGCCGACCCGCCGCGTCGTAGCCGGCCCGGGAGAAAGCCAGCAGCTGCCCCGAGGCCATGTTGCGCTCGGCCTTGTCGGGGTCGTTGACCTGGTCCAGGTCGTTGCCCATCAGGATGATGCCCGCCACGGCGGGCTGCAGCACCCGCTCCCAGAAGCTGACCATCGTGAGCGCGCCGAAGCCCGTGACCATGCCCAGGCCCTCGCGCACCCCGTAGCCCACCACCCGCGAGACCGCGCCAGGCGCCAGGCGCACGTCGGCGTCGATGAAGAACAGCCAGTCCCCGTCGGCGTGCTCCTGGGCCCGCTGAAGCGCCCAGGGCTTGCCGAACCAGCCCTCGGGCAGGGGCCCGCCCTCGCCCTGCACGACCGTGATCCTGTCCCGGTAGCGGTCCAGCACCGCCGGCGTGCCGTCGCTGCTGCCGTCGTCGAAGACCACCACCTGGAGGTTGGGGTGGTCCTGGGCCAGCACGGCGTCCAGGCAAGCGCCGATGTGGGCCTCCTCGTTCCGCGCCGGGATGACCACCGAGACCCGAAGCTCCGGTGAGCACGCGGCGTGCTCGGGCCCCAGCGCCCAGCGCGCCTCCCGCTTGCGCTTCCAGACCCGAGCCGCCGTGGCCAGCCAGCCCAGGATCACCAGGGCGAGCAGACCTCGAAGGAGCCAGGCGAGCGCGGTGAGCATGGTGGGCTGTATCATGCGGGGGATGGCACGACGCCTGGAGGGCTCGCGGCTGGTCTGGCTGCTGCTGGGCAGCCTCGTTCCCCTGCTCTTCCTCTTGGATTGGCTGGTGGACCGAGGCGCTCCGCACGGACTGTCGCTCGACGCGCAGATTCAGGTCCGGGCCGATGGTCAGGACCCCTGGGTCTTCGCCGCCCCGCTCAACGGGCTGATCGGCGGCTCGGGCTTGAGCGTGACCGCGCGGGCGCCGCTGCGCACGGCCATCTACCCCTGGCTGGCCACGCCCTACGAGGCGGAGGTCGATCTGGCGATCTCCCCGGCCGTCCTCCAGCTCGGACCCGGCGTGTACGAGCGCGGGTTCACCACCAGCATCCGCGTCTGGGACGCCCGCCGAGCGGACGGCCTGGGCACGCCGACGATCCCCTGCAGCGGCCGCCTCACCGCCTTGGAGCTGGTCCTCGAGGGCGAGGAGATCAAGCGCGCGGACCTGGACCTGGACCTCATCTGCACGGCCGCGGGCGAGGACCTGAGGTGGCGCAGCGGCGACGAGCGCGTGTGGGTCCTGACGGGCCCCGTCCGGCTCAGCCCGAGCTCAGGGCGCGCCACTGGTCAGGCCGCACAGCCAGCACCAGGTCCTTGACCTGCCCGTCGGTGGCGCCCTGCTCGATGCGCCAGCGCCGGTAGGCCTGGTAGGCGCCCTCGCGCAGCCGCACCAGCTCCATCGGAGCGAGGCGACCGCTGGCTCGCTTGCTGGCGTACTCGACGTTCCGAGCCTGGAGCTCCTCGTCGAAGCGCCGCGCCAGCTCCGGGCCTGGCCGCCCCTCGACGGCCAGCTGATAGGCCGGGACCTCGGCCATGCGCAGGCCTACGGTGAAGCCGACCAGGTCCTCGTCGAGCGAGGCCATGGCCGCCACGACCTGGTCCTCGCTGACCTTCTCGCCGGTCACGCTGAGCACGCCGCTGGCCTTGCGCACGAAGCGCAGCACCGGGGCGCCCTGGGAGAAGCCGGTGACCTCGACCAGGTCGTTCAGGTCGTAGCGATAGAGGCCGCCGCTGTGGCTGACGACCAGGCGATAGCGCCGGTGCTGCTGGAGCTCCCAGGCCCAGCCCGGTGTGTCGCTGTCGTCCAGGAACTCGAGCAGGTGGCCGCCCAGCCAGGCCACACCGCCCGCGCCGCCGTCGTCCACGGGGACCGCGAAGTAGCCCTCCGACGCGGTCAGCCCCACCTCGCGCACGCAGACCTCCCCGCCCAGGGCCTGCGGGAAGCGCTGCAGGAAGAACTGCGCCGCCCCCCCCTTCCAGCAGTTGATCGTGGCCAGGTTCCAGAGCCGGGCGGGGCGCCAGTCCTGCGGAACCGGGCGCCTCCGCAGCCTCCAGGTCACTCGACGCGGCAGGCGCAGGCCTCGGGCGGGGCCGTAGCGCAGGCTGCCCTCGGCCAGGTCCCGGGCCAGATCCTCGCGGTGCTCGAGCAGCTTGCGAGCCAGCAGCAGGACCGTGCTTGGGTTCGCGGTGGTCAGGGTCGCCAGGTCGGCCTGAAGCGCGAAGCGGAGCAGCGCGTAGATCCTGGCTTCGTCGTCGCCGATGGCGTGGATCGGCTCGGGCACCGGGTAGCGCATGCGCACCAGCAGCGGCTGCTCGGCCAGCATCCGCCCCGTGTTGCTGCCATAGGGCAGCCCCGAAGGCAGGCGCCCCTCGACCGCCGGCGAGACGACTGTCAGCGCGGCCCCCTTGCTCACCGCCTCGTGGTCCCGCATCAGCGCCAGCCGCCAGATGGCCTGCCCCTCGCGGACCTCTCGGGCGTAGCCCTCGGTCACCGGCAGCAGCTTGCTCGCGCCGGTGGTGCCGCTGGTCTTG
>CALGIB010001013.1 GCA_937915955.1 uncultured Pseudomonadota bacterium | reverse complement strand
CACGAGCGCTACGGCCACGCCCCAGGGCTTCGCTGATGGGTCACCTTGCAGGCGGCATGGGCGTGACGCTCCTGCAACGCATTCGCCGAGATTGCGATGACTCCATCTTCATAGGTGCCGATCTCCCGTACTCAACTGGTGGATCTCGCTGTACCAGCACCTGCTCCGCCCAGCGGGTCGAGAAGGTCGTGGGGACTCCGGCTCGAGCTCGCCTCGGAGGCTGTCGAAGCAAATCGTCATGCGTTCGGGCTGCTGTGCGATCACCGCGCCGCGGTCCAGGTCGCCCGCCACCATCTGAATCGGCCCGGGCAAGCTCTGGAGCTCCAGGATGGGCCCGATGGAGCTGGACTTCGCGGAGTCCAGCGCCCACTCGCCGGTGAAGTCCGGAGTCTTGGCCGTCGCCATCGTTGGCAAGAACGCCAGGAGGGTCAGCAGCAGTCGCCGTCCGAGTCTGTGCATTCCCAGGCCCGCTCCACATGGTTGGTGGCGGAGCCTATGCGCGCCGCGGGCTCGAGCCTGTCGTACGGCGTGTGGACATCGACGACAAGGCGCTGAGAGGGCTGCGATTGTCGTAGCTGCCGCGCGGCGG
This sequence comes from uncultured Pseudomonadota bacterium, assembly GCA_937915955.1. Taxonomy (GTDB): domain Bacteria; phylum Myxococcota_A; class UBA796; order UBA796; family CAJQPC01; genus JAAESX01. The sequence goes on along the minus strand of CALGIB010001013.1, from coordinate 3,638 downwards.
GCATGCGTGGTGCTCCCCTTCTCCCAGCTCAGGTCGAGGGGGGCGGGGAGCGCAGCGCAGGGACAAGCGCACGAGCGAGACACGTCGGCGACGCCGAGCTTGTCGGGTCAGCTGCTGCAGTCGCTGATCTGGTGCTGCACCAGGCTGAGCAGCCCGTCCCTCTCGGACATTGCGGCCTGAAGGCGTTTGCGCGCGTCGGTACGGCGCGGCGCGGTGCTGGGGCTGACCTTCGACGGCTCGGTCCTGGCCCGCGTGGTGTGGCCGCGCTCACAAGATTCAGGAAGAGGCGCGGGACGCCTACCGGGCCATCGGGCTGATGCTGGTGGTGGCCACCAGTCACGTCAACGACTGCCAGGTCTGGTCGGGCCCGGGCGATGGCGAGGCCGCTTGGAACAGCATCCGGCTGGCCGAGACCGCCTTCGGCTCGGCTGCATTGAGACTATTCTAGGCCGGCCTTGCGAATAGTCCGCATCTCGGAAGGCCGTGAACTCCGAGGGCCCCTCATTTCGGGGGCTTGAGCGCTGGCACGGCCCTTGCTCCATCGAGGGCCAATGACACCGCTCCTGTTCCTGTCCTTTGCCCTCGCCCAGTCGCCGGACGAGCTCTCCGAGCGCGCGCTGGCGGCCAACCCCTCGCTCGAGGCGCTGCGCCTCCGCACCGAGGAGCTGCAGCACCTGGCCTCGGTGGCGGACACCTGGCCCGATCCCATGCTGGGCCTCGAGTACAGCAACGTCCGGGTGGACAGCTTCGGGCTGGGCGACCACCCGATGTCGGGCCTCCAGTTCAAGGCCACCCAGGGACTGCCGACCCCGGGATTGAACCAGGCCCGCGAGGATCTGGCGCTGGAGCAGGTGGAGCTCTCGGAGCACGCGCTGGCCGAGGCCGAGCTTCAGCTCGAGGTCCTGGTCCACACCACCTGGTGGCGTCTGGCGCTGGTGCGCGAGCTCCAGCAGGTCACCCAGGAGCACCTGGAGCGCACCGAGGACCTGCTGGCCGCCGTCCGGGCCCGGTACGAGGTCGGCGAGGCCGGGCAGAGCGCGCTGTTGCGCCTGTCCCTGCTCCGGGACCAGCTCGAGGACGAGCTCGGGGACTTCCAGCGCTCCGAGGCCGAGCTCACCGCTGCGCTGTCCAGGGCGCTGTCGGCCTCGATCTCGGTGGAGACCTCGACGGAGCTGAAGGTGCTCTCGGCCCCCCAGCAGGTCGACAGCAGCTCGCGGCCTGCGCTCACCGCAGCCCATCAGCAGGTCGCGGTGCACCGGGCCTCGGCCGAGCTGGCCCGCGTGGACGGGCGCCCGGACCTCTCGATCTGGGCCGGCTACCGGGTGCGCACGGGCGAGTCCGCCATGGACCAGGTGGACCTCGCCAGCGTCGGCGTCGGCATGCCCATCCCCGTTGGCAGTCGGAAGCGCTCGCAGGCCCAGGAGGCCGCCGCCCACAGCGCAGCCTCGGGGGCCGAGGCTGGCGTGCTCGCCCTCGAAGACGGCATCGCCGCGGGCCTCGAGGTGGCCCTTGCGCGTTGGGGACGTGCCGCCGAGAAGGCCCGCACCTACGAGACCGGGCTGCTCCCCCAGGCCGAAGCCGTCTTGACCACGACGCTCTCGGACTACCAGGTAGGACGCGCCGACTTCGCCTCGCTCTACGACGCCGAGATCGTGCTCCTTCAGCTCGAGCGGGCCCGCCTGATGGCCGCCGCCGAGACCCACATCCAGCGCGCCCAGGTGGCCGGTCTCACCGGAACCTGGGCCGAGGAGACCCCATGACGTTCTTGCTGCTGGCCCTGGGCCTGACCCTGCTCGCGTGTGGCGAGAGCGAGGCCCCGGAGGCCGACGGGCACGCCCACGAGGACGGCCAGCTCTGGACCTGCGGCATGCACCCCAACGTCGTCCAGGACAGCCCCGAGGGTGGCTGTCCGATCTGCGGCATGGACCTGACGCCGATGGCCAGGCCCGGCGCCAAGGGGCCTTCGGGCGAGCGCGTGATCAGCCACTGGGTCGCGCCCATGGACCCCAGCTTCATCAGCGACACGCCCGGCAAGTCCCCCATGGGCATGGACCTGGTCCCGGTCTACGCGGACGAGACCAGCGCCTCCGGCTCGGCCGTCTACATCGAGCCCCACGTCGTGCAGAACATGGGCGTGCGCACGCAGCCCGTGGTCGAGACCACGGTGTTCCGCCACCTGCGCACGCTGGGAGAGGTCGAGGTCGGCGAGGACGAGCTCTCGGTGGTGAACCTGCGCACCAGCGGCTGGGTCGAGCGCATCTACGTCGAGCGCACCGGGGACCCCGTCAAGCGGGGCCAGAAGCTCTTCGAGCTGTACAGCCCCGAGCTGGTCGCGACCCAGGAGGAGTACCTGCTGGCGCTGCGCACGCAGGGCGCGGACTCGGCCCTGGCCCGGAGCTCGCGGCGCAAGCTGGAGCTCTGGGACATCGCCACCGCGGACATCGACGCCATCGCCAGCTCGGGCGAGGTCAAGCGCACCATGCCCGTCCGCAGCCCCAGCACCGGGTACGTGCTGCACAAGGACGTCGTCGAGGGCGCCCGGGTCACCGCGGGCAAGGATCTGTACCGGATCGGCGACCTGCAGTCGATCTGGGTCACCGCCGAGGTCTACGAGTTCGACGCGCCCTGGGTCGAGGTCGGCCAGGCCGCCCAGATGGAGCTGACCTACGAGTCCGGCCGCGTCATCGAGGGCGAGGTCGCCTACATCTACCCGACGCTGGACCCCAAGAGCCGTACGCTGAAGGTCCGCCTGGAGTTCGACAACCCCGGCGTGCGCCTGAAGCCGGGCATGTTCGCCACCGTCGAGATCGAGTTCCGGCGCGCAGACGGTGTCCTGGCGATCCCCAGCGAAGCCATCCTGCACTCCGGGCAGCGCCAGCTGGTCTTCGTGCAGGTCGGCCCGGGCACCTTCGAGCCACGAGAGGTGACCACCGGCCTGGTCGGCGACCGGCACCTGACCCAGGTGCTCGAGGGCCTCAGGGTGGGGGACGAGGTGGTGCTGAGCGGGCAGTTCCTGATCGACAGCGAGAGCCAGCTGCAGGAGGCCATCCAGAAGATGCTGGCCCGCCGCGGCGGGGAGGAGTCCGCCGAGGTTCACGACCACAGCGTCTACAGCTGCCCCATGCACCCGACGGTGCTCTCGGAGGCCGAGGGGCGCTGCCCCGAGTGCGGCATGGACCTGGTCGAGCGCCCGGCGACGGACGCGGAGTGGCAGCAGGTCCACGGCGCCCAGCCCGGCCAGTACACCTGCCCCATGCACCCGCAGATCGTGGAGGACGAGCCGGGTCGCTGCCCGATCTGCAACATGTTCCTCGAGCAGGTGCCCGAGGCGGCGCCATGAGCTCCGACGACAAGAGCGGCGTCATCGGCTGGATCATCGAGGCCAGCGTCCGCAACCGCTTCTTCGTGATGATGCTCGCCGCCCTCGGCCTCGTGGTCGGCATCTGGGCCGTGCGCAACACCCCCGTGGACGCCATCCCCGACCTCTCCGACGTGCAGGTCATCGTCTACACCGAGTACGCGGGCCAGGGCCCGAAGGTCGTCGAGGACCAGGTCACCTACCCGCTGACGACGGCCATGCTGTCGGTGCCCTACGCCAAGACCGTGCGGGGCTACAGCTTCTTCGGCTTCTCGATGGT
>CALGIB010001012.1 GCA_937915955.1 uncultured Pseudomonadota bacterium | reverse complement strand
GCGCGGCCTGCTCGGGGGCGTCCGCGACGGTGGGGTCCCCGACCCGAGCCGGCTCGCTCGGCGTCCAGGTGAAGTACACCGCCGCCGCGACGACGGTCAGCAGCACGACCGCGGCCGTCGCGAAGCGGCGCATGCGCTGGCCCGAGCGGTCCTGGACCCAGGCCAGGTCGTCGGCCTCGGAGCCGGCCGCCGATCGCACGCCCTCGACCCGCTCGAAGTCGCCGAAGTCCCCGCCCAGGCTGTCGGCCTCCTCGACGGGCTCGGAGCCCGAGGACTCCCGCTCGGTGGCCACCTGCTCGCTGTCGGCGAAGCCCGGGAAGTCGTGGTCCTTGACCTCCTCGGTGGCCTGGAGCTCGTCGACGGGTGCCAGGGTCGGGGCGGGCGCGTCCGAGGCCCTGATCGGCTCGGCGGGCCTGTGCTTCGAGACGAAGACGACGGCCGGCTCGGCCTCGGCCTCGGCCGGCGGATCGTCCTCCCAGAGCGTCGCGTCGCCTGACAGCGCCTGGTCGAAGCCAGGGATCTCGTCGTCCCCCTCGAGGTAGTCGCTGGGGTCGGAGTCCTCGTAGGCGTAGCTGGGAGCGGAGGCGTAGACCTGCGCGTCGTCGACGTCCTCGGCGTCGGGCTCGGCGTCGTGCTCGGAGAACCAGGCGTCTTCGCCGTGCTCGGGCCCCTCGCCGATGGAACCTGGCTCGCCGTCGGCCGAGGCCCAGGCCTCGGCGATGCCATCCTCGAAGGCCGGATCGGCCCCCGACAGACTGTTGCCCATGGGGGTTTCGTCCGAGACCGGGGGCTTCTGGTCGTGCTCGTCGCCCCCGTCCGGGAGACGAGACGAGAGCTCCAGCTCGTCCAGGCGTTCGACCATCTGGAAGAAGATCTCGAGGTCGGGGTGATGCCCGACGGGCTCCCAGCGCATCCCGCCGGTGCTGATCAGGTCCTCGCGCAGCACCCGCCGCTCGACGATCCAGCGCTGGATCGTAGCCAGGTTGCGCACGTGGTAGACCTTGCCCTCCTGCTTGAGCAGAGTCCCCTCGGGGCTGTCCAGCTCGGGGTGACCGTCCTGGGCGCGAAACGGCTCCAGAGCGGGATCGGCCGCCTCTGGCGTGGTCTCGGCCTCGAAGCGCTTCTGAAGGCTGTCGTCGTAGGCACCCGCGGTCTCGAACGGGAGCTCGGGCGTGCCGGTCTCCGCGGGGGTCTCCGAGCCCGGATTCCACGACGGCTCGCTGGAGTAGCTGACCTCGTCCCCGCTGGCCTCGCCGAGGCCGTCACCGTCGTTGCAGAGCGCGCCACACACGGTGCAGCGGAACTTGATCCGCCGCCGCTTCCCCGACCTCCCGGAGGGGGGATTGAGCTCGAACTCTGTGGAGCACTGAGGGCAGCCGATGCGCAACGGGATGCAGTTCCTTGGGAGCCCGAGGATACCGGATCCGGCTCCGGTCCGACCTGTCAGGCCCCCTGGAGCTTGTCCAGCTCTGCCTGGATCGCGGCCTTGTCCGAGGGGTTCGTCGCCAAGTAGGCCTGGTAGTAGCTGCTAGCGCCCGGCACATCGCCGAAGTCGCGCGCGATGTGACCCAGGTACTTGTCGATGCGCGGGTCCGTGGAGCCGCCGCTGGACGCACCGGCGAGCTGGACCTTGGCCGAGCCCGGGTCCCGCTGCTCGTAGAGGGCCATCCCGTAGTTGACCTTGAGCGCCGGGTTGCCGGGGTTGGCGTTCACCGCCATCTTGCAGGCCATGACGGCCTGGCCCCAGTTCCGCTGGCGGACGAAGTTCTGGCAGTCCCCAGCCGTGTCGACCTGAGGCTCCCTGTCCGGAGTGGGCGGAAGAACCGGATCGCCCTTGGCGACCTTGCTGCCCCCGCTCCCCTGGCCAGGGGGAATGACCGGGGTGAGGATCTCCTCGCCATCGTCGATGGGGTTCTCCCCGTCGTCCTCGACCACTTCGAGCTCTTCCTTGAGCTGCTCCTCGAGCCGCTGCCGAATCTCATCCTGGCCAGGGCCGGCGATCTCGGGCTGCGTGGTCCGGATCGGCGGAGCGGTGGTGCCGGTGTCCTGCCCGAACCACCAGAACAGGCCGCCGCCGACAGCGACCAGGCCCAGCGCTGCGATCAGGATGACCTGCAGGTTCCCGCGGCTCTTGCCCTCGGTCCGGTCCGCGGGCTTGTCCGAGCGCGGCGCGGTGGTGCGGCGCTGCTGGATGCGGTCGCGCTGCTTGTCCTTGAGCGCGGCGAAGGGATCGACGAACTGGGGCCCGTGCGCGGACTCGGGCCGCTGGGGGGCGGCGGCCGAGAAGGGCCGAGGCTCGGGCTCGGCGGTGGCCTGTGCCAGCGCCTCGGCCGCGAGGTCCGTCGCCAGGCTGCCCAGTCCGACCACGTTGGTGGCCACATCGTCGTCGAAGGCGTCCTCATTGGGGGCCGCGGACTCGGCGGTGCGGTTCAGCGCGTCCGCAGACTGGTCGTAGATCTGGATGAAGTAGGCATCCAGATCCGGGATGTCGCCGATGGTCACCCAGGTGCTGGCGTCATGGCTGATGACGTCTTCCGGCGTGACGCGGCCGTCCTGGATGTACTTGCGCAGGGTCTTGATGTCGGAGAAGTCGTAGACCAACCCGATCTTGACGCGCACCTTCCACGAGGAGATCCCGACCTTGCGGAAGTCCAGCGTCTCAGCGCTGCGCTTGCCCTGAGGAGGAGGGCTGACCGGCGCCGGCGCATGGGCCATCGGAGCCGCTGGGCTGGCGACGGGCGCCTGGTCCCGACGCGCGCCGTGGCTGAGCGTCGGATTGGACGAGACGGCACCGCCAGCCTGGTCGGCGTGCACGACGAAGACGTAGCGGCAGCGGGGGCAGGTGATCTTGGCGCCGCGCGCCGAGACCTTGTTCGGGTCCAGCTTGTAGCGGGAGGAGCACTGTGGACAGGTGACGATCATCCGGGGGGTGCCTTACCTTCTCCAGGGCCGCCGACCGGGCGCGCGAGGTAGACGGTACCACCGGGGTCCAGGGCTTCACAACCGATCACGATTCGATGATCTCCAGGCTGGCGTAGCGCGCGAACAGGGTCTTTCGGCGCATGCCGCCGAACTCGATGGTGAGACGCGGCTCGCTCCGAGAGCCCGAGACGTTGCGGATCACGCCGTCGCCGAGCTCCGGGTGAAGCACGCGCACCCCCACCTTGAAGTCGTCGGGGGAGCTGGGGGTTCGTGTCACGCGAGGTCCGGCGGCCGCCTCGACCTTGGGCTTCTTCTCGACGCGGTGGCGGTCCAGGAAGGCCTTCATCCGATCCCGGGATTCTTGAGAGCTGACGCTGGGCGGCCGCACCTTCGGCGCGCTGCGCTCGTAGCCGCGGATCAGCTCCCGAGGCACCTCGTCGAGGAAGCGGCTGGGTGTGCAACGCATCATCCCCTGGCCGTATTGCATGCGCATCATCGCCCGGGTCAGGACCAGCTCCTCCTGAGCGCGGGTGAAGGCGACGTAGGTGAGCCGACGCTCCTCCTCGATGGCCTGCTCGGAGGGATCCCGGGTCAGCGGGAAGCTGCCCTCGACCAGGCCGGCCACGAAGACGACGGGGTACTCGAGCCCCTTGGCCAGGTGGGCGGTCATCAGCGTCACCCGGCCCCCCTCGTCGGGCAGCTCGTCGGCCTGCCCCGAGAGCGTGGCGCGGTCGAGGAAGGCCTGCATCACCACCCTCCGATCGGAGCCGTCGAGGCCCTCGTCCAAGCTGAACTCCTGGGAGGCTGCGTCGGCCGCCAGCGCCTGGATGTTCTCGATTCGGCCGCGCGCCTCGTCGGTGTCCTCGGCCTCGAGCAGCTCGAGGTAGCCGCTCTCCTTGGCGGCGAGCTCGACGAGCTCTCCGGGCAAGCTGCGGTCGAGCGCGTCCGCGAGCTGGTCGATCAGCCGTACGAACCCGCCGAGTGAGCCGTTGACCTTGCCCGAGCCCAAGGACTTCGTGCGGGCGGCCTCGACCATCGACGAGCCCTGGGCCCGAGCGAGCTCGCGCACCAGCTCGATCGTCTTGGGTCCGATGCCGCGCCGCGGCACGTTCACCACGCGCAGGAAGCCCATCTCGTCCGAGGGGTTCAGGGCCAGCTTGAGGTAGGCCAGGATGTCCTTGACCTCGCGACGCTCGTAGAACCGACGCGTGCCGACCAGGACGTGGGGGATGCCTGCTCGGCGGAAGGCCTGCTCGAAGACCCGCGAGCGCGCGTTGGTCCGGTAGATCACCGCGAAGTCCGCGGCCTGGCGCCCCTGCCGCAGGCCCACGCGGATGCGCTCGGCGACCTTGCTCGCCTCGTCGTCCTCGTCCCGCCCGACGATGAGCTCCAGCGGTTTGCCCTCGGTGGCGTCGGTCCAGAGCTCCTTGTCCTTGCGCCCCGGGTTGCGCTTCACCACGGCCATGGCCGCCTGGAGGATGCGACTGGTGGAGCGGTAGTTCTGCTCGAGCATGACGACCACGGCGTCCGGGAAGTCCCTCTCGAAGCTGAGGATGTTCGTGATGTCCGCGCCGCGGAAGCTGTAGATCGACTGGTCGTCGTCGCCCACCACCGCCAGGTTGCGGTGCCGCGCCGCCAGCAGGTTGACCAGCTTGTACTGGGCGGCGTTGGTGTCCTGGTACTCGTCGATGAGCAGGTACTGGTAGCGGCCCTGCCACTTCTCGAGGATGGCCGGGAAGCCCTCGTAGAGATCGACCACCTTGTTGATGATGTCGTTGAAGTCGACCGCGTTGGCCTCCTTCAGGCGCTCCTCGTAGGCCTCGAAGACCGCGACGATCCGGCGGTCGTTCTCGGCCGCGACGTCCTGGGGTCCCTGCAGCTTGTTCTTGGCGCGGTCGATGATCCCCCGCAGGCCCCTGGGCGGGAAGCGCTTGGGGTCGAGGTTCTGCTCCTTGCTGATGGCCTTGAGCAGCCGGAGCTGATCGTCGTCGTCGTAGATGACGAACTGGTTCGAGTAGCCGAGGGCCTTGATGTCCTGGCGGAGGATGCGTACGCAGGCGCTGTGGAAGGTGGAGACCGTGAGCTTCTTGGCGCGCTCCGGGCCGACCAGGGCCGCCACCCGCTCCTTCATCTCGCCGGCGGCCTTGTTCGTGAACGTCACCGCGAGGATCCGCCAGGGCGGGATGCCCCGATCCAGCATGTGCGCGATGCGGCGCGTGAGCACCCGGGTCTTGCCCGAGCCCGCGCCCGCCAGGATCAGCAGGGGCCCCTCGATGGCCTCCACCGCCTTCCTCTGAGGAGGGTTCAGACCCTGGAGGTAGGAGGGCTCGGGGCCCTGGCCTCCACCGCCGAGCAGGAGCTGGCTCACTTGCCCGCCCGCTTCTTGTTGCGAGCGTGGATGTCGCGCGCCGCCCCGGAGATGTTCTTCTGCCTGCCCCGAGCGATGGACAGCTCCCCCTCGGCGACGTCGCTAGTGATGGTGCTGCCGGCCCCCACGATGCTGTCGGCGCCGACACTCACGGGGGCCACCAGCGCGCTGTTGCTCCCGATGAAGGCGCGCGCGCCGACGCGGGTCGTGTGCTTGCCCCAGCCGTCGTAGTTGCAGGTGATCGTGCCCGCGCCGATGTTCGCCTCGGCCCCGATCTCGCAGTCGCCCAGGTAGGACAGGTGGCTGGCCTTGGCGCCCCGGTGCAGCACCGCCTTCTTGGTCTCGACGAAGTTGCCGACCTTGACCCCCGCCCCGAGCACGGTGCCCTGCCGCAGCCGCGCGAAGGGCCCGACCTGGCAGTCGGCGCCGATGTCCGCTCCCTCCGCGCAGGTCATGGGCTTCAGCACGGAGCCCCCGCGCACGCGGGTGTCCACGAGGACGCAGTGGGCACCGACCTGCACGCCCTCCTCCAGGGTGGTGCGTCCCTGCAGCACCACACCCGGCCCGAGCACCACGTCCCGTCCGAGCTCGACCTGGGCGTCGATGTAGGTGCACTCCGGGTCCCGAAGGGTGACGCCCTCGCGCATCCAGGCCAGGTTGATGCGCGCTCGCAGCCGCGCCTCGGCCTGCGCCAGCATGGCCTTGTCGTTCACCCCCATCAGCTCGTCGGGATCGGGGTGCAGGTGAGCGGCCAGGCGCCCCTCCAGGGCGGCCTGCTCGATGGCGTCGGTCAGGTAGAGCTCGCCCTTGGGCGGGTGGGGCTTCAGGCCCGGGAGCACCGTCTCGAGCAGCCAGCGGGCATCGAAGGCGTAGATGCCCGAGTTCACCTCGTCCAGGGCCAGCTCGGCGCGGCTGGCGTTGGCCGCCTCGACGATGCGCTCGACCTGTCCGTGGTGACCTCGGACCATGCGGCCGTAGGCACCCGGCTCGGCCACCCGCATCGTCAGCACCGTGCAGAGGGCCCCTGCCTGCCGGTGGGCGTCCACCAGCTCAGCCAGGCTGCTGGACTGGATCAGCGGCGCGTCCCCGGGCAGCACGACCAGCACACCGGAGGGCTCGAGCACCGCGCTGGCGCAGGCCACGGCGTGACCCGTGCCCTTCTGCTCGGACTGCAGGGCGTAGGCGTGGGCGCTGCCCAGGCTCGCTCGGACCTGCTGGGCCTGATGACCGACGACGACGGCGGTGGCCAGTCCTGCCTCGCGGCAGGCCTCGAGCACCCAGCCCGCCATCGGGCGGCCGCAGAGAGGGTGGAGGACCTTCGCCCGGGAGGAGCGCATGCGCGTCCCCTTCCCCGCGGCGAGGACGAGTGCTGTCGCGGTCATCTTCGTTACTCGATGCGAATGCTGTAGTTGCCGCCGGGGCCATCCCAGCCGGCTACCGCGATGAAGTAGTCGGTGTCGGCGTCCAGCGACGCCCCGAGCTCCTCCGGGAAGTCGTAGGTCGCCGCGCTGTTGATGACCTCGAGGTCGGCGTCCATCAGGTACAGGTCGTAGTCGCCAGCGGCCTCGTCCCAGCTCAGCGTGAAGCTGAAGGTGCCGCTCCGAGCCAGCCGGAACTTCACGTAGTCGATGTCCGCCGTGAAGCTGTAGCCGTCGTTCCCGGTGGCGTACATGTTGCCGTTGATGGTCCCAGGCGGGTCGACGCGCCCGATGCCGACCGCGTCCGCGGGCCGATCGCCGGCCTCGGTCACGGAGGTGGTCCAGGAGCTGCGTGTGAACGTGGTGGTAGAGGGCTGCGACTCGTTGCCCCGCAGGTCCGTGGCGATCATCCTGCAGGTCGTGGCCTTCTCGGGCGGGAAGTCGTCCAGATCCCAGACCACGAAGGCGGTGCCGCCGTCCGACCACTGCACGCCGCTGGGGTAGGCCCAGGACTGGGTGTCGCCGTCCACGGAGATCTCGACCTTGCCGCCCGGCATGTCCTCGTCCGGATCCTCGACCACGAAGATGAAGCGGACCTTCGTCTCCTCCTCCGAGGCGGAGAACGCCGGAATCACGGGCGGGCTGTCGCCGCCAGGATCCGGCTCGGTGTCCTTGCCCGTGTCGTCCTTGTCGGGCTTGTCCAGCCCGGTGTCGACGGGGTCGACCTCGGAGGTGTCCAGCTCGGTGTCGCCCCCGAGGGGGGTGTCCGAGTCGGGCGGGCGGTCATCGGGGGAGATGGTGTCGAGGCCCGCGGAGCAGGCAGCAAGGATCAGCCAGGACATGCCTCGACCTTAGCCCGCCGATCCCCTCTCCGGAACGGCCCATGGAACCCCCCGGACAGTTTCTGGTCGGACCTCCTCATAGACCTGTCGAGGTGAACGAGCGAAGGCCCGCTCGACACCCCAGGACCAGAAGCAGGAACGCACATGTTCGGACAGCTCACGCACCCAAAGGGGATCCCTCGTCGTCGTCAGGCCGGCGCGGCATTGATGGCCGTACTGCTGACCAGCACGCTGGTGGGCGCAGGCCTGCTCGCCGGCGGCCAGCAGGTGATGGAGTGGCCGGATCAGGACGACGCGCCGCTGGTCCTGCAGGTCATGCTCGAGGACGCACCGCTGCCTGCGCCGCCCGGACCGGGAGCGGCGACCCAGGCTCCCGTCCAGCCCGAGGTGCAGACTCTCCAGCCCGAGGTCCAGCCGCCGGAGACACCCGAGGAGCCTGCGCCCCTGGATCAGGACGCCCTGGCCGAGGTCGAGCCCGCCTCGGTCGTGAGCATGCCGATCTCCAACGGCTTGCTGGACCAGGGCACCGGCACCGGTGGCACCTGCGACAGCCCGCCGTGCGGTCCTTGCCAGGGACCTGAATGCGGGACCTCGACGAAGGACGCTGGAGGGGGCCCCGTCCAGGTCCGGGGGCTGGAGCCGCGACACACCGTAGAGCCCCGCTACCCCCAGGCCGCCCACGAGCTGGGCCTGCCGTCGACCCGCTGCCTGACCCGCTTCACGGTGGACACCAAGGGGCGCCCGGTGGACGTCCAGCTGGTGAGCTGCCCCACCGCGTTCCGCGAGGCCACCCTCGAGGCCGCCTGGGGCTGGCGCTTCTGGCCTGCCCGGGTGAACGGCCGCCCGGTGGACTCCACCTTCGTGGTCGGCTTCACGTTCACGCCGCGCTGACGCAGCGCCGCAAGGCTCAAGCGTTATAGTGCGCCGTCCCGCCGCCTGGAGCGGCCCGGAGGCCCCGTGTTCGACACCATCGGTCGCAAGCGCCAGGTCAATCGGCGTCGCCAGGCAGGAGCCTGGCTGCTCTCGATCCTGATGATGGGTAGCACCAGCCTGGGCTTCCTCTTCTCCGGTGGTCAGTCCATCGTCGAGATCGAAGACGACGAGCCCATCGAGGTCACCTTCATCGACGACGCGGCCCCACCTCCCCCTCCCCCTCCCCCGCCTCCAGCCTCCTCCGCGCAGGAAGAAGAGGAGGAGGAAGAAGAAGAGGAGGAGGAGGAGGAGGAGGAAGAGGATGAGCTCGA
>CALGIB010001011.1 GCA_937915955.1 uncultured Pseudomonadota bacterium | reverse complement strand
GAGCCCGATGGCGACGAGGGTCATTCCCTCCACCTCAGACCTCGATCTTGGTGATCTCGCGCATCACGAAGACGCCGAGGGTGAACCACACGCAGATGAACGCCAGCATCATGTTGCCGAGCGGATCCTCGAAGAGCGGGTCCAGGTAGGTGGGCCGCAGGCCGTAGATGGCCCCAGCCACGAAGAAGGGCAGCCCACCCAGGATGTAGGCCGAGAACCGCGCCTCGGCGGTGAGGGCCTTGACCTTGCCCTTGAACACGAAGCGCTTGCGGATGACGGTGGCGATGCCCTCGAGGATCTCGATGAGGTTTCCGCCGGTCTCGCGCTGGAGCAGCACGCTGCTGGCGAAGATCTTCAGGTCGAAGCTCTGCGGGTTTCGCGCAGTCAGCGACGTCATGCAGTCGCGGAAGTCCCGCCCCAGGTTGTTCTGCTCGTAGACCAGTCCGAACTCGAAGCTGATGGGCGGGTGCATCTCCTCGCCGCAGGCGCGCATTGCCTCGGCGATGGCGTGGCCGGCCTGCAGCGAGCGGGAGACCAGCTCCAGGGCCTCGGGCAGCTGCTCGGTGAGCTCGGCGGCGCGATTGTCCGCGGCGCGGCGAAGCAGCAGCACCGGCAGGTAGGCAGCGATCAAGCCAAAGAGGCCGGCCTTGGGGCTGAACAGCACGCTGGTGCCGACCATGCCGACGAGCGCGAAGATGACCATGCGGCCCATGAGCGACTGGATCGTGTAGGGGTTGCCGGCCTGCATGAGCAGGTCCTCGAGCGAGGCGCTGATCCGGCCGCCGATGTCGCCGAGGGAGCGGGGGCCCGCCTCGCCCTTGAGGTCCACGCGAAACAGCGTCTCGGCCAGCTCGGAGCTGGCGGTGCCGAGGCGCCGAGAGAGCTCGCTCTCCTCCTTCTCCTTGGCGGTCATGCGGTACCAGTACCAGCCCTGCATCGCCAACATCACCGCCGCGAAGACGACGACGACGACGAAGATCAGGAGCAGTCGGTTCATCGCTCAGACCTCCATGCGGAACCGGAACAGGTCCGGGGGCAGGTCGATGCCCATCTTCTGGAGCCGGTCGGCGAAGCGCGGGCGGGTGCCGGTGGCCCGGAAGCAGCCGCGGACACGGCCCTCGTCGTCGATGGTGCGCTGCTCGAACACGAAGATGTCCTGCGTCGTCACGACGTTGCCCTCCATGCCGATGACCTCGGTCACCGCGGTCACGCGGCGGCTGCCGTCGGAGAGGCGGTCCAGCTGGATGACCACGTCCAGGGCGCGGCTGATCATCTCGCGGATGGTCTTGTCCTGGAGGTTGGCCATGCCCATGCTGATCATGGTCTCGAAGCGGGCCAGGGCGTCACGGGTGGTGTTGCTGTGGACCGTGGCCAGCGAGCCGTCGTGGCCGGTGTTCATCGCCTGGAGCATGTCGATGGCCTCGGCGCCACGGATCTCGCCGAGGATGATGCGGTCGGGCCGCATGCGGAGGCAGTTCTTGAGCAGGTCCCGCTGGGTGACCTCGCCCTTGCCCTCGAGGTTGGGCGGGCGCGTCTCGAGCCGAACGACGTGGTTCTGCTGGAGCTGAAGCTCGGCGCTGTCCTCGATGGTGATGATGCGCTCGTGGTCCGGGATGAAGGACGAGAGCACGTTCAGCAGCGTCGTCTTTCCGGAGCCGGTGCCGCCCGAGATGATGACGTTGAGGTGCGAGCGCACGGCCCCGCGCAGGACCTCGATGACCGGTCGCGGGCAGGAGCCGAGGGCGACGAGGTCCTCGGCCATGATCGGCACCGTGCCGAAGCGGCGGATCGAGACCGTGGGTCCGTCCAGCGCCAGGGGCGGGATGATGGCGTTGACGCGGGAGCCGTCCTGAAGGCGCGCGTCCACCATCGGCGTGGTCTCGTCCACGCGGCGTCCCACCGCCGAGACGATGCGGTCGATGATCTGCATGAGCTGGCGGTCGGACTGGAAGCGCAGCGGGTAGCGCTGCAGGACGCCCTTCTTCTCGACGTAGACGCGCTCGGCGCCGTTGATGAGGATCTCGGTGATCTCCGGGTCGCGGAGCAGCGGCTCCAGCGGCCCGAGGCCCAGGATGTCGTCTAGGATCTCCTCGACCAGGCGCTCTCGCTCGAGCCGATTGAGCGGCAGGTTGCGCACCTCGACCTGCTCGGTCAGGGTCGCGCGCAGGCGCCCGGCCAGCTCCTCCCGGGGCGTCTGACCGACCTGCTCGAAGTCCAGGGACTCGATGAGCTCCGCGTGCAGCGCCTTCTTGATGCGGTCGAACTCGGCGTTGTCGCCGCCCCCACCGCCGCCACCGCCGCCACCGCCGGGGGCCGGCGTCGTGGTCTTGAACCGCTGCTGGGCTCCGCGGACCCGGTCGATGAGGCGTGAACTACCCAAGGTGTGTCTCCGACAGCGCGATCAGTTGAACAGCCAGTTGAGCGCGCCGCCGCGCTCCTTCTTGTCGTCGATCTCGATGAACTCCTCATGGTCCGTGACCAGGGCGACCATGGCGCTGTAGTCCCGGGCGGCGGGGCTGCGCTTGCTGACATCGCGGACCAGGCGGCCCTCGTTGACGGCCTGGGCCAGGGTCTTCCAGTCGTTCTCCACTCGGGCGGCGACCCGCAGCCCGAGGTTCTTCTCGATGTCCGCGTTGGACAGCTGGCTGCGCTTGTCCCAGCGGTTGACGATCAGCCGGATGCGGTCCTTCTCGATGCCGATGCGCTCGAACAGCTGGAGGCGCCGCCAGGCGTTCTTTACCGCCGGCACGTCCGGGTTGGTGACCAGGAAGATCAGATCGCTGACCGTGATGGTCGTGAGCGTGGCCTCGTCCAGGGCCACCCCGCAGTCGATCAGGCAGTACTGGTAGCTGGCGGCGGCGATCTGCAGCAGGCGCAGGATCTGGTCGCCGCGGACCTCCTCGTGCTCGTCGATCTCGTTGGGCTGGGCCAGCACATGCACCTTGCTGGGGTGCACCGCCACCGAGCCCGCCAGGACGCGCTCATCCAGTCGGTCCAGGTCCTGGAGTACGTCCTCGATGCTCCTCGCTGGGCGCAGGTCCAGGAAGCTGGCGACGTCGCCCATCGAGAAGTTCAGATCGGCCACCAGCACGCGGTGGACCGGACAGAGCTCGGCGGCCAGGTTGATGGCCAGGCTGGTGGCGCCCGCCCCGCCCTTGCTGCTGCAGATGGCGATGACCTCGCCCCGCTCCTCGTCCTCGTCCGCGTTGGAGTAGACCGCCTCGTGCACGGCGTGCCGGAGCAGCTCGCCGTCGTCTGGCAGGACCACGAACTCGCGGTAGCCGCTGCGCATCGCGGCGCGGATCTGGTCCGGCTCACTGCCCTTCGACAGCGCGACCAGGGTGGCCGCTGGGAGCGCCTGGGTGAGGTCGGCGCCGACCCGGACGGCCTCCTCGAAGTCCTCGTCGAAGCCGACGAGGACGACGTTGGGTCGCCCTCGTCGAGCGTCGGTCAGGGCCTGCTCGTAGGCGATGGACGCGGTCGGCAAGACCGCGTCTGCGCCCAGGGTCTCGCGGATCGCACCCATCTGGGCGCGATCGCAGCCGACGATCAGCACATTCGCGGTTCCGCGGGCACCCAGACTACGCACGACTCAGCGCTCCATCCCGTGGTTTCCGGTGGGCTCGGCGGTCCGGCTCCCGGCCTTGTGATCCATCCCCAGCAGGAAGAGCTCGAAGTCGTTCGGGTTGTTGTCCTCGGTCGCGCCCGGGTAGAGCGGCACCTCGCCGGGGGCCATGGGCCGCACCAGTCGAGGCGTCACGAAGATCATCAGCTCGGTCTCGTCGCGCTCGTGCTTGGTGTACCGGAACGCCGCCCCCAGGATGGGGATGTCGCCCAGGATCGGGATCTGCGCCTTGGTGTAGCGCGTGCTCTCGCTCAGCATGCCCGCCATCGCGAAGGTCATGCCGTTGCTCATCCTCAGGTGGCTCTCCGCCTTGCGGCTGATGAACCCCGGGATCTCGATGCCCGTGATGCGGGTCGAGGTGGCCGCGTCGATCTCGCTGACCTCGACGTAGGTGCGCATGTCGATGACCTCGTCACCGAGCACCGTGGGCACGAACACCAGCTTTACGCCGTACTCCTTGAACTCCAGCGTGATGCCGTTGTTGCTCTGGCTGACCGGGATCGGGATCTCCCCGCCGGCGAGGAACTCCGCCTGCTGCCCGGAGAGCGCCACGATCTTGGGCTCGGCCAGGATCTTGGTGATGCCGTGCTGCTCGAGCACCGAGAGCGCCGCCTGCAGGTCCACCGCGTCGCTGACGATCGCGCCCATGAGGGCGAAGCCGCCGTTGCCCACCGTCTGGGTGACGCCGCCGTTGATCAGCTCGCCCATCTGGATCCGCGTGTAGCGGGCGTCGTTGCTGGACACGTAGCCGCGATCACCGCTGGCGCCAGAGCTGACGAGGCCGCCGTTGACGACCTCGTTGTTGCCCATCACGGACAGGCCCATCTCCCGCATCGCCGTGCGCGAGACCTCGGCGAAGACGACCTCGAGCTGCACCTGGTGGTCGCCTCGGACGCTCATCAGGTTGACGAACTGCTCGTCGTAGACCTCGGAGACCGCGGCGATGCGCTCCAGCGTGATCAGGTCGGAGACCGCACCCTCGACGACGATGCGGTCCTCCATCGGGTAGATGCGCGGCGGCGAGGTGTCGCCGGGCGTGATCTCCGCGACACGGCGAACGAGATCGGAGAGGTCGCGGTGGACGCTGAGCTCGAAGACCTCGGGGTGCTCCGGGTCGTCGCGGTACCACACCCAGAGGTCCGTGCTCCCCACCGATATGCCGCGGATGGAGAACTGACCCTGTTCGAGGAGCTTGATCTCGGCGACGTCCGGATCGGAGATCAGCACCCGCGCGAACGGGCGTGAGCTCTTCTGGATCGACGACTGGCCGACCTCCACTTCCAGCCACTGCGTCCGGGGGACGTCCTGAGCATAGGCATCGGGGGAGACCCCGACGCTGAAGGCCAGGCCGACGCCGAGCATCGCGGCCATCATCAGCTTGTTCATGTTCACCCCTGCTACTTGCGCTTACGCGAGCCGCTCTTGCTCTCGTCGCGCGTACCGTCACTGTTGAACTCGACCTCGACGGTGTTTCCGCCGCTGACCACTTCGGCCTTCGGCCCGTCGACCTTCGCAGGCCTGGACGGCCTGGACGCCATCGTCTGGAGAGGCATGTCCTCATCCGGCTCCAGCCCTACGAGTTCGTCCACCTTCGCGCCGTGGGTCTCCTTCTGGGTGATGTCGATGTCGGCGCGGAGAGCGAGGACGATGTCCCCCTTCGCGGCGGCCAGAGAGATCTGCTCGGCCTCCTCGAGCTCGACCTCGAGGGTGACCGTGCGCTTGCCTTTCACCACGCCGGTGTTCTTGCTCTTCGGCGAGGGGTTCTTCTTGGCACCGGACTTCGCGGCGGCCGCCGTCTCGGCCTCGTCGCCGCTCATGCCACCGAGGCTGTCTCCCACAGCCAGCACCTTGATGCCCTGCAGCAGCGTCTTGGCGATGGCTCGGGTGCCGGCTCCGTCCTGGTCATCGGGCTTGATCACGACGATGACGTCGACGTAGTTCAGCGGAGCGATGAAGCCCGCGACGGCCTCCTCCGCCTTCACGGCGATGGAGATGGCGCGCTTTCCGGGCGTGATGATGGCGTTGAGGCCGATGCCCGCCTCGCGCCGGGCCAGCCGCTCGCTGCGCACGATCTCGGAGGCCAGGATGCGCTCCTTGGGCGTGCGCCCGATGACCTGATCCGCGGCGGTGAACACCACGTCTGCGGGGACCATCTGGGGGTCCATCTTGCGGACCGCGACGTCCCCGTCCTGGATGGGCACGCCCATGTACAGCTTGCGCGTGGCGACGACGATGTCGACCGTCTCGTCCGGGCGCTTGGCTTGCTCGACCTGCTTCTGCGCGCGCTTGAGCAGCTGCACGACCAGCACGGCCGCCAGAACGGCCGCGACAAGTGAGACGCCCAGGAACAGGTAGGCCTTTCCACGGCCTCCCGTCTGCTGGCGATGCTGCATTCCGTGACTCCCGATGACAGCTGACTATACGACCTTCCGTCCTGACCTTGCAGGCTCCGCCTCCAGGAGTGGCCGGCTCAGGCGGTCAGCCGCTCGAAGAGCCCGAGCAGCGCCGGAGCGAGCAGCGGCTCGACCAGCGCGAGGGTGGCACCGACCGGCACCGCGACGGCCATGGGAACCCGGAGGGTGTCCTTGATGAGCGTGCGGCCCGTCAGGAGCTGGACCCTTCGGACAAGCAGGACGCCGAGGCTGACCAGGCCGTGCGCGACCAGGGAGTACAGCAGCACGTCCACGACGGTCGCGGGTCCGAGGAAGGCGCCACAGACCATGAAGAGCTTGGCGTCACCGCCGCCCATCAGGTTCAGGCGCCACTGCGGAAAGGTCAGCAGGAGAGCCAGCGCCGCCCCGAGGATGCAGGGCAACAGCTGGCTCCAGCCGTCCTGGTAGACGGCGAGTGCGGGACCGAAGATCAGTCCACAGAGCACAAGCGGGTTGGGAATCCGCCGTTGAGCGGCATCCCAACCCGCTGCGAGGAGCAACAGGGCTCCGAGGAGGAGGTAAGCGGGGCTCACCTCTTCCTCCTACTGCGACCTAGGAGGTCGCGCCGCTGACGGTGGTGGCGACCTGCGAGAACAGGGTGTCCAGGGAGGAGCCGAGGGCGGTCAGGGCGGCGATGATCGCGACGGCGACCAGACCGGCGATGAGGCCGTACTCGATAGCGGTGGCACCGGACTCGTCGTTGATGAAAGCCTTGAACATCTTGTCTCTCCTGGGGTGGGTGCGGGATTTCCCGTGGCCGTTCGAGCGGTGCTCGTTCGTGCGTGGTTGCCGTGGGATGGCTCCCACAAACAGAAGGTACGAGACGACAGGGGACGGCGCAAGACCTTCGTCGACATTTTGTGACCCAGAAGCCTTACCGAAGCCTATCTCGGCCAGTAAGATCCTTGAATGACAAGGATATTTCGCCAGTGACAAATCGAGACAATTCTCCCTCAAGGGCCCTCTTGCGCCACCCGCTGACAGGAATTGGACGATCGTCCCCGCGGATCACCGCCTCGAACCAGTCCACCCAGGAGCTCAGTTCGGACTGGGGAATCAGCAGGTCTGGCGCCACGCCGAGCTCCAGCGACAGGCGATGGGCCAGAGCCCCCAGGTAGGCCTCGAGCGCGGCCCGCCGCGAAGGCCTCAGCTGCGCCCGCCCCGGAGGGCTGGAGCCGCAGAGCTCGACCAGCAGCGGCCCGTGGGCGCGGGCCAGGCGCCGAGGGAACTTCCGGTTGGCCACCAGGGCCTCGACCGTGGCGGGTCGTCGTCGCGCCAGGTCCACCAGGATGGCGTCACTGGCGACGTGCCAGCGAGGCTGGTTCTGGTCCGCCGCGGCCTGCTCGCGCCAGGCGGCCAGCGCCTGAAGGACGCCCAGCTGTTCGGGGTCCAGGATGCGGGACGCGCTGATCCGCTGCCAGGCTCGGCCTGGGTCCACGGGCCGCAGCGCGGCCTCGACCAGCTCGGCGCAAGCCTGGCTGGACCATGAACGCCGGGGTCCGTCGAGGCGGGCGAGCAGCGCCTCGGTGAGCGGGTGGAGGTGGCGCACGTCGTCCGCCGCGTAGCGGAGCTGCTCGTCGCTGAGCGGACGCACGGACCAGTCCGACAGCGTGGCCCCCAGCTTCGGCTCGCAGTCCAGCACCCCGCGGAGCAGGTCGTCCAGCGAGCGCGGGAAGCCCAGCCCCGCGAAGGCCGCGAGGGTCTGGGTGTCCAGGACCACGCCGGGCTCCAGCCCCGCCCGCTCCGCCAGCAGCTGCAGGTCCCGGGTCGGCGCGTGGGTCAGCAGGCGCCGACCGCTCAAGGCCGCACCCAGGCGCCCGAGATCCAAGCCGGAGCGGGCATCGACCAGGACCGGTTGGCCCCCGGCCCCGCAAATCTGGACCAGCATCAGCTTGGGTCGGTAGCGATGCTCCGAGTGGAACTCGGTGTCGACGGCGATCGGCTCGCGCAGCCCGAGCAGCGCTGCGCTGAGCGCCTCGTTGTCCCGAATCGGTGTAGCGCCTACCAGGACCAGCCCGACCGCCAGCGCCCGTGGGTCCCGCGGGCCACCCACCTGGCCTCGGAGACGACCTTGCCCGCCTGCTGGCTGTCGCGGGTGTCCATCACCAGCAAGCGGTAGCGGCGGCGTCCGTCGAAGTGGATCTCGCAGAACTCGTGCGCTGCCATCGGCACGACCAGGTCCAGCAGCGCCTGGCTCGGGAGCTCGGTGAAGCGGTCGGGCAGCGCCTCCTCGACCAGGACCCCCAGACAGGCGGCCAGCAGCGACGGCTCCCGAGACAGCACGACCGCGTGGTCCTGCTCCATGAACACAGCGGCCGCCCGGGCCCCCGCCGGCAGGGCGAGATCGGGTGAGGCCAGCAGGGACGAGGGCAGCGCCTCGAGCTCGAACACCCCCAGCTCACCCTCGAGCCAGATGAGCTCCTGGGGCGCCTCGCTGAGGCAGACAGGGCTGGAGGCGGGGGCGGCCTGGCTCACCACGTCGACCAGCAGCTCCGAGCGCAAGGGAGACAGGTAGAGGGAGAGCACGCCCGCACCTTCGTCGTAGACCCCGAAGCTGAGAGGCCGCTGTGCGAGGAGGGCGGTGTCCGGAAGCTGGGCCATCAGGTCTCGATCGACTGGGCCACGATACCGTCGAAGGCGCCTGCCCGATAGAGGGAGCGATGCTCTCGCTCGTCTTGATGCTCGCCTGCAGCGGCGGCCCGGCCGCCCCCGTCGATGCCCCGCGGCCGTCCACGCCCACCGTCGG
>CALGIB010001010.1 GCA_937915955.1 uncultured Pseudomonadota bacterium | reverse complement strand
ACGGGCCAATCATGTCGTGTGGGCCGTCCCAGGTGATTCCGTCAAAGGACCACCAAAACACGATCTTCCACTCGAAATTCGGGTCGTCTTCTTCGGTCAGCGTGTGGCCCCTTACCGACTCGATTTGAGGCCCAATGTTAGCCAGGCCTCCGCCATCAAGAGTCCGGTACACCCAAGTTTGAGAGCCGTCAGACTGAACGGGCTCTCGGTCCAGCAAACGGAACAAACGGACCTTACGCATACTTCCTCCACGCCAGCAGTAGTAATCGCCGGCTCCGAACCATAGCACAGCCCCACAGCATCTTCTACGGCCATGTGCGTCTGTCAAGGGACACCCAAACTGATCGGGTCGGGGACGGGCAACTGATCGGGTCAGAGCGTGCGAGAAGAGCGGCCGAAACGCCGCTGGAAAAACGAGGGCGTCATGCGGCCTTGGTCTTCTTGTCTGGAGGGGGATTCCGGAAGCTGTGCCCGTCCATCACGACGACGTGCGCGTGATGCATCAGGCGGTCCATGGCGGCGCTGGCCAGGAGGTCGTCTTGGAACAGGGGGAACCACTCGTTGATCGCGCGGTTGGAGGTGATGAGGGTCGACGCGCGCTCGTACCGACCTCGAATGACCTCGTACAAGTCCTCGGGCTCCTGGCCACGCAGCGACCGCAGACCGAGATCGTCGACGATCAGCAGATCGATGTGGCACAGGCGGGCCAGGACCTTGTCGTAGGTCTGGTCCGCTCGCGCTGCTCGCAGCTGGGTCAGCATGCGGTTGGCCGAGGTGTAGAGGACCTTGTGGCCCGCTCGGCAGGCTCGCTGTCCGATGGCCTGGGCCAGGTGGCTCTTCCCGACACCCGCCGGCCCGATCAGGCAGACGTTGTCGTGCCGCTCAACGAACGTGCAGGTCCCCAGCTCGACGATCTGGGTCTTCGGGATCTTCGGGTTGAAGCGAAAGTCGAACAGGTCGAGGCCCTTGTCGGACTCGAATCGGGCCTTCGCCATGCGCAGCTCCAGCTGGCGGGCTCCGCGTCGTTCGACCTCATCGTTCAGCACCCGGTACAGGAACTCCAGGTGGGGAAGGTCGTCGTCGACGGCTTGGCGGATCCGAAGATCCAGGGACGTCAGCACGCCGGACAGGCGCAGTTTCTTGAGGACCGGAACAAGGTCCTGTTCGATGCCCATGGTCACCTCCAAGGTGGGGCGGGTCAGTGGATGAACTCATCGGGATCGCGCGCGAACGTCGGCGATACCAGCGACTTGATGGGCAGCTCGTCATCCGGAAGCGGCTGCAGGTCCAGCCCCTTGCGCAAGATGTCTCGGACCGCGGGGTAGCTGTAGCTGCCGAAGTAGCGAGCCCGTCGACACGCAGCGTTCGCGCGCTCGCGCGGGTGCTTCTCCAGCAGCGAGACGACCGCCTGGACCGGGCGGATGGCGTACAGGACGTCGTCGTGGTCGAACAGCTCGGTCACGAACTCGCCGACCTCCTCGCCAAGACGACGGGCCCGCGCCTCCCAGTGCTCTCGGGTCCGCTCCCGGTAGTCGACGCGGCCCTCGGGCAGGTGCGCCACGTTCGTGCTGCGGTGGGTCAGTCCCTTCCGGGCGTGTGTCGCGACCCGCTCGTCGTTGGCGTACACGACGACGCTGCCGGGCGTCGAGCGGATCCAGACCTGCTGCCCCACCAGCCGCCACGGCACGCTGTAGAGGCGGCGCTCGAAGACCACGTGGCTGTCGGTGTGGACCTTGGCCTCCTTCCAGACCACCACCTCGAACGGCGCGACGGGGAGCGCCAGAAGGAAGGCCTGCTCCAGCTGGAAGACCTCCAGCGGGACCTTCTGGGTCGCGCCGTGGACTCGAACCGCCGCCACCTGGCGGTTCCACCGCTTCAGCCCGTCGTTGGCTTCGTCTACGGTGGTCGGGCTCCAGGCTTGGAAGAAGCTCCGCTTGACGAATTTGACCGCCGACTCGACCTTCCCCTTCTTCTGGGGGGCGTACGGCGGCGTGGGGTCGATCCGGAAACCGTAGTGTCGCGCGAGCTCGCGGTAGCTGCGGTTCAGCTCCACCTCGTCGGCCGCGCTGAACGCCGCTCGGATGACCGCCGCCTTCAGGTTGTCCGGGACGACGACGTGGGGGACGCCGCCGAAGAACGAGAACGCGTCGACGTGCAGTCGAAGCCAGGTCGGCGTCTTCTGGTCGAACACCACCTTGAAGAAGGCGTGGCGGCTGTGTCCAAGCACCATCACGAAGACCCAGGCCTTGCGAAGGCGCCCGGACGCCGGGTCGAGCAGCTGCCCGACGTACCCGAAGTCGACCTGCGCGACCTCCCCGGGCTTCGTCGTCACCGGGATGGCGACGTCCCCGGCCCGGACCCCGCGAGCCCGCTCCAGCCGCCGGCACAGGCGCTTCACCGCCGCGTAGCTCCCTGTGAAGGTGGCGTCCTCGACCCGCAGCCAGTCGTAGATAGCCTTCGGGCCAGCACCCCGGTCCAACCGGTCCGCGATGAGCGTTGACCAGTCCGCCACCGACGACACCTCCTGCCGCGGCGGAGCCGAGCCCACCGCCTCACGAAGGCGAGACAACTCCGGAAGATCGTTCGGGTCTCCTGCGAGAAGGCCTGCTTCAGCCAGCGTCAGCCGGAAGCCGCGCTCCGTGTTCGGGCTCATCCTCAGCACCCGCGCCACAGCGCGCGCACTCAGCCCCTGCCGGTGCAAGCGCACCAGCTCCTGTAGTCGATGCATGTCGGTCCTCTGCCTGGCCATCTGGGCCTCCTGGTTGGAGGCCACAGCAAGCCCGATACGGCTGGGGGAGCAACGCCGAAACCGAGGCCGGCTACCCGATCAGTTGCCCGTACCCGAGGCGATCAGTTGCCCGTCCCGAAGGGTGATCAGTTGCCCGTCCCCGGAGGCGATCAGTTGCCCGTCCCCGGAGGCGATCACATAGGGTGTCCCCTGACAGCGTCCTCCGGCGGCGATTCTACTCGGCCTTGGTGCACGGCTTCGGTTGCCCCTGGTCCTTGCCGGTGCGATCGTGGAC
>CALGIB010001009.1 GCA_937915955.1 uncultured Pseudomonadota bacterium | reverse complement strand
CCCTGGACGCGCGAAGCAGAAGATCAGCGCCATTGGCAAGTTCGTCATGCCCGGCATCATCGACAGCAGCGTTCGCCTGCGGACCCCGGGTGACGGACTGGAAGACTGGGAGACGGTCAGCCGGGCGGCGATGAGCGGCGGCGTGACCACGATCCTGGATCGTCCCGTCGGTAGCAAGCCTGTGTTCAGCAAGAGGGAGTTGGTCGCCCGCCGCCGGGCGGCGAAGGACTCCCGGGTCAACTTCGGATTCTGGGTTTCGGTGGGCGACAAGAACCTGGAGCAGGCCATCGAGGCCATCCAGGCCGGGGCCATCGCCCCCTTCGCCGACCTGAGCGTCCCGGACGGGCCCGCCCACATCACGATGGCCGGCCTCAAGAGGCTGTTCGAGGCAGCCCCCGGGATCGTCGGCATCCAGGCCGAGTCCGCCGACGCCGTGGCAGAGGCCTCCGCTCGGCTGGCTGACGAGGAGCCGCCGGCGCACAACGACGTCCGCCCCCCTCTCGCGTCCGAGCAGGCGGTCAAGGCCATCGTCGAGCTCGTTCGCGCAACCGGGAGACGCGCCCACATCTGCAGCCTGTCCACCGCTACCGAACTTACCCTGCTCGATCCGATCAAGGGCGACCTGCCGATCTCCACGGAGATCTCGCAACACCACCTCTTCCTCAACGCCGAGAGCCAGGCGAAGCTCGGTAACCGCCTCAAGATCAACCCCCCGCTGCGGGACGAGAAGGACCGCCGAGCGCTGTGGACCGGCTTGAAGCGCAATCGAATCGATGTCGTCAGCTCCGGGCACGCGGGCCTGACCTCCAAGGAGAACGGCGGCTCCTACTGGGACGCGCCCGAGGGTATTCCGGGCATCGAGACGACCTTCATGCTGCTGATGAGCGCCGTACACCACGGCCGCCTCGGGCTGGAACGCATGGTCGAGATCCTGGCCGAGAACCCCGCCCGGCTCTTTGCGCTGAAGGGCAAGGGGCGCATCGCCAAGGGCTATGACGCGGACCTGCTCCTCTTCACCGAGGGCGAACTCAAGCGCTTCGAGAAGACCTCGGTCCTGACGCGCGCCCGGTGGTCGCCGTACATGGGGCGCGAGCTCGCAACCAAGCCAGAGCTGGTCCTGGTCAACGGACGCATCGTGTCTCGACGCGGCGAGATCGTGGACGACACCGGGCGCGGCAACGAGGTCAGCGTCGGCTGAGCCGCGAGGGGCAAGAGCCCCCCGCAGCGTCCTGGCACCGCTGGGACCGGCCGCCACCCTCCCAGATGAGTTGAGGGGCGCCAGGACTGCGCCGGTTCACGCCTCGGCCACCTCGTCTTCGCCGGAGAGCAGCGTCAGGAGCCGCGCCGAGAGTTCGCCATCCGACTCCAGCCGGTCGCGTGCCTTCTCCCGCCCCTGCCCGAGGCGCTCCTCCCCGAAGGCGTACCAGGCGCCGCTCCGCTGAACGACCCCGTTCTCGAGCCCCAGGTCCAGGAGCTCCGTCGCCTTGCTCACGCCAGTCCCGAAGTAGATCTCGAACTCGGCGGAGCGGAAGGGCGCCGCGACCTTGTTCTTCACGACGCGCACACGCGTGCGGTTTCCGATGGCGTCGCCCTTGGAGTCCTTGATGGACGCGATGCGTCGGATGTCGATGCGAACGGACGTGTAGTACTTCAGAGCGTTGCCGCCGGTCGTCACCTCCTTGGGCCCGAACCCCATCCCGCCGATCTTGGCCCGGAGCTGGTTGATGAAGAGCAGGCAGCAGTGGGTCCGGCTGACGACCGAGGTCAGCTTGCGCATGGCCTTGGACATCATTCGCGCCTGGAGTCCGACTTGCAGGTCTCCCATCTCGCCCGAGATCTCCGCCTCTGGGACCAACGCCGCGACGCTGTCGACGACGATGAGGTCGACAGCGCCCGAGCGCACGAGCTTCTCCGCCACCTCGAGGGCCTGCTCGCCGCTGTCCGGCTGAGACACCACGAGGCGAGCCAAGTCCACACCCAGTGCCGACGCGTACGCCGGATCGAGGGCGTGTTCGGCGTCGATGATCGCGGCGATGCCGCCCTCGGCCTGGACGGACGCGATGGCCTGGAGGGCGATCGTGGTCTTTCCCGAGGCCTCGGGCCCGAAGATTTCGACCATCCGCCCTCGCGGAAGGCCGCCCACTCCGAGCGCCCGGTCCAGTCCGAGCGAGCCGGTGGAGATCGGCGCGCCGACCTCCGCGCTCACGGACCCGTCGAGGCGGAGCACCGCTCCCTCGCCGTACTGCTTGTTGAGGGCGGCCATCGCCGCCTCGAGTGCCTGGACCCGGACCGGGTCCTGATGAACTGCGTTCATCTCTCTCTCCTGTGTTGCGGGGCACCAAGCCCCTGGTGTTGAAAGGGACTTGGGCCGAACCGGCGCGGACAGCCTCGGCTCGGAAACCTGGGGCGCACTCGCTCTCCCTCTTGGACTCCAGGAGGGAGGCAGCGAGCCTCGATCTCGACGGTCGAGCCGTCCGCCAACT
Organism: uncultured Pseudomonadota bacterium; assembly: GCA_937915955.1. Classification (GTDB taxonomy): domain Bacteria; phylum Myxococcota_A; class UBA796; order UBA796; family CAJQPC01; genus JAAESX01. The sequence goes on along the minus strand of CALGIB010001009.1, from coordinate 856 downwards.
CCACGAGGGCCCCGGGCGGATCGACCTGATCGACGATGAAGAGTGCGATCAGCATGGCTGCACCAAGGGCGAGCGAAAGGCCAGGGCCTCGGCGACGTGGCCGATGTCCACCGGCCCCCCGCCGTCGAGATCCGCGATGGTGCGGGCGACCTTGAGGACGCGGTCATGAGCACGACCGCTGAGGCCCAGTCGGTCCACCGCGTCTCGGAGCATGCGCTGGGCCGACGGCGACGCCGACGCCGCTTCGCGAACAGCCGCACCGCTGAGCTCCGCGTTGCACCTCCAGCGACGCTCCTCGAAGCGCGCACCCTGGATCCGTCGGGCCGACTCGACCCGGACCCGAACGGTGGCGCTGTCCTCCGCCCGCGGGCGGTCGTACAACGTCTCACCGTCCAGGGGGTCGACCTGGACATGCATGTCGATCCGATCCAGCAGCGGCCCCGAGAGCCGCGACTGGTACCGCTGCACCGCGACCTCCGTACAGCGACATGGCCGAATGGGATGGCCAAGGAAGCCACAGGGACAGGGGTTCGCCGCCGCGACGAGCGTAAAGGACGCTGGAAGCCGAGCAGTTCCGCTGGCCCGAGCCAGGACGATCTCCCGGGACTCCAATGGAGCGCGAAGGAGCTCGAGGACCTGGCGGCTGAACTCGGGCAGCTCGTCCAAGAAGAGGACGCCCTGGTGCGCCAAGCTGGCTTCGCCCGGCCGAAGGTCTGCCGATCCTAGCAGACCAGCGGTGGAGATGGAGTGGTGAGGCGCTCGGAAGGGGCGCCGCTCCAACAGGCCGTCACCATCCGGCAGCACGCCCGCGACCGAGTGCACCCTGGAGGCTTCGAGCGCCTCGTCGAAGCTCATC
>CALGIB010001008.1 GCA_937915955.1 uncultured Pseudomonadota bacterium | reverse complement strand
CGGCCCAGGCGCCGGACTGGGCGTTGCCGCCGTCGTCGACGTTGCCCGAGGCGTCCACGTTCGTGCCCAGGATCTCCGCGCTGCTGTAGGCCGTGGCCGCCACCCCCCAGGTGGAGCTGCTGCCGTCCGCGGTGTTGCCCACGAAGGAGGCGTTCTGGAGCGTGACGACGGCGCTGGAGTAGGACCACAGGCCGGAGGCGTAGACCAGGCCGCTGGTGGCCGTGGCGTGGTTGTCGGCCACCACGAGGTTGGTGAAGGAGCTGAGATCGTTGGAGTTCATGCTCATGCCGGAGCCGGTCACGATGGACTTGGCTTCGGCCAGGTTGCCCGAGACCCAGACGTTGGAGCCCACCAGCGCGCTGCCCGAGGAGTAGAGGCCGGCGCCCCAGACCGAGCTGCCGTCGACGGCCTCGTTGTCCAGCAGCTCGACGCTCTGGAGCGTGGCGTCGCTGTCGTAGAAGGCGGCCCCGGCGCCGTAGGTGGTCGAGCTCGCCGAGCTGAGGTTGCCGGAGATCTCGACGTCGGTGAGCGCCGGACTTCCCTCCTCCACATACAGCCCCACGCCCTCGCAGGTGCTTTCCGAGCAGGTGTTTGACGCGATGACCAGATCGCTCAGGGTGGGGTCGGCCTTCCGGATGTAGACCCCGGCGCCCTGGTCGGCGTCTCCACCCGTGACGGTGAAGCCGACGAGCTCGGCGCGGGAGCTCTCGCGGCTGTCGAAGGTCACCACGGGACCGCCGCCGCGTCCCTTCAGGGTGACCGCCGCGCTGCCGCCGATGCCGTGGACGCGCAGGTCCGTGCCTCGGAAGTCGATCTCCTCCTTGTAGCTGCCGGACTCGACACAGATGGTGTCCCCGGCCCTGCTGGCGTCGATCGCGTCCTGGATGTTGCCGTGGTCGGTGGGGACCCGGTTGCCGAAGTCCACGCTGCCGTCGCAGTCGTTGTCCCGCCCGTCGCAGATCTCCTCGGCGCCGGGGTTGACCTCGGCCTCGGCGTCGTCGCAGTCGCTGGCGTCGTCCACGAAGCCGGCCGGCTGCTCGCAGGCGGAGCGGGTGGTCGTGACCTCGCCGTAGCCATCGCTGTCGCCGTCCTCGTACCAGGTGCTGCCGTCGACCGGCTCGTCGTCGGTGCGACCGTCGCAGTCCTCGTCCACGCCGTCGCAGCGCTCGGCGGCCCCGGGGTGCACGTCCGCGTCGCCGTCGTCGCAGTCCCCGCCCTCGGCGACGTAGCCCTGGTCGTCGCAGACCACCTGGACGTCGCCCCCGCCCCAGCCGTCCTGGTCGAGGTCGGCGTAGAGCTCCTGGCCGTCCACGGCGAACCAGTCGATCAGGGCGTCACAGTCGTCGTCGATCTGGTTGCAGATCTCCTGGGCGTCCGGCGACACCGCCGCGTCGTCGTCGTCGCAGTCCTCGCAGGCGGCCCAGCCGTCACCGTCCGCGTCGGCGTAGCCCGTGCTGCCGTCGCAGTTGTAGTCGACGGGGTCGGTGCAGTCGCCCTCCCGGGCGCCCGGGTGGGCCTCGGACCGGGTGTCGTCACAGTCGCCCGCGACCTCGGCCAGGCCCTCCCCGAGCGAGCAGCGCTGCACAGGATGACCCTTGTCGCCGTAGCCGTCCCCGTCCTCGTCCAGCCAGTAGGTGTCGGTGACGCCCTCGTCGACGTCCGCGTCGCAGTCGTCGTCGACCTCGTTGCAGCGCTCCGTGGCGCCGGGGTGCACCAGGTCGTGCGCGTCGTCGCAGTCGACGTCGCTGGTGTAGCCGTCTCCGTCGAGATCCTGGACGCAGGCCAGCAGGACGGTGAGCAACACGGGCACCTCCGGGTCGTAGCTGCGGGCTAACCCGGCGGCTGAGCCAGGGCCTGATGGTTGTAGCGGTCCAACTCGACCACGCTGGGGCCCACCCCGCGAAGGTAGTTGTAGGTCTGCCAGGTGCCGACGACCCGCTTGACGTAGCCCCTCGTCTCGTCGAAGGGGATGCGCTCCACGAACTCGTCGGTGGGCAGGTTGCCCCACTCGCCGAGCCACTGGTCCACCCGGTTCTCGCCCGCGTTGTAGCCCGCGGCGGAGAGATAGGGGCTGTCCTGGAACTTGCCGTGGAGAAAGTCCATGTACTTCGCGCCGACGGCCAGGTTGGTCTCGGGGATCAGCAGGTCCTCCTTGTCGACCTGCAGGCCCAGCCAGATCCCGACGTTCCGCCCGGTCGCCGGCATCACCTGGGACAGCCCCCGCGCGCCGGCCCAGCTGATGGCCTGGTCGTCGAAGTTCGACTCCACACGAACCAGCCCGTGGAAGTAGCGGGGTGGGAAGCGGTAGCCGGCGCTGGCGGCCTCGACCTCGGTGAGCCAGCGGTCCGGGTAGGCCAGGGACAGGAGCTGCCTGGCCTCGGGCCCGGGCTCCGAGGGCATGTTCGTGCGCAGCCAGCCGCGCAGCTCCCGGTGTGCGTCGAGCCAGTCGCCGAGCGCGATGCGGGAGGCGTAGAACCAGCCGATCTCCTGCTCGGTGGGATCCGAGAGGCGAGCCCACTCCGCCTCGGCCTCGTCGACCAGCCCCAGCGCGAGGAGCTGGGGGATCGGGCCCTCGACCAGCTCTCGTCTGAGCACCCAGACATCTGAGATCGTTGTGGTCTCCCGGGGAGCGAGCTGTCGAGAGGAGGTCGGGTCCAGCTCGAGCAGGCGGCCCTGCGAGAGGACCGCGTAGTAGGACCAGGGCTGGCTCTCGACGCAGCGGGTCCACCAGGTCAGCGCGGTCCCCCGGCCAGCGGGGTCGGCCCGGGTGGGATGGTCGACGTCCGGGTAGAGCGACCACCGGCCCGCCCAGTACATGCCGGCGGGCACGTGGAAGCGGTCCAGCGTGGGATCCATGTTGCCCAGCTTGGTGGCCGCCTGGACGGCCTCGTCGGGCTCTCCCGCCAGGTAGTGGCTCCAGGCGACGCGGAACAGGGCCTCGGGCACCATGTCCCCGTCAGGGTAGGCCTCGAAGGCCTGGTTCCAGAGCGACCGCGCCCCAGCGACGTCCCCCGACTCGAAGAGCTCCGCGCCCGCGTTGACCAGCCCGTCATCGGCGAAGCGGTGCTCGGGGAGGGCCTTGGTGAGCGCCTGCCAGTGTCGGGCAGAGGTCTGGTGGCGTCCTCTTCGGCCCGCATGGGTGGCGGCGAGGTAGCCGATCTGTGGGCCCAGGTCGGGGTCCTGGAGGCAGAGCTCGGCGGCCCTGTCCAGCGCGGCGCTGGCGGGGTCCCGGTTGTTCTTCTTGTAGTGGGCGCGGCCCAGGGTGTAGCGGAAGCGACAGGCGTCGGGGTCGCTGGTCGCGGGGACCTCGGCGGCGCGCGGCTCGAGCAGCGCGATGGCGCCGTCCCAGTCGGACTGCCCCATCAGCGCGTAGGCTCGGCGCGTGACGTCCTGCCAGCTGGCGTCCGCAGGGCTCAGGCCGGTGGCCACATCTTCGGGCGATCCCGGGTAGTTGGCCCAGATCCTCCAGAGCGAGCTCGGGTCCCCGAGGGCGGCCAGCGCCGGGGCGTTGCCGGGCGCTGGGTCCGGCTCGGCGACCAGCTCTCGGAGCAGGGGTTCGGCCTCGGCTCGGGGCAGCGTGGCGGCGCGACGAGCCAGGGCGTCGCGGTAGAGCGGGGAGGTGGCCGCCACCTGGGCGAGCGCGTCGAGTCCGGCCTCGGTGTCCGAGTTGGCGAGCTTGATCCGGCCCTCGAGCCAGGCCGCGTGGCTGGGAGGGAGCTCGGAGAAGTCAACGATCATAGCCTCTTCTGGCCGATCCAGCTGGACCAGCGCCCAGCTGCGTGGCAGCCCGGACCGGCCCTCGGTGGCCTGGACCAGGCCCTCCCAGTCGCTGGTGGCAGCCAGGGCCGTCAGCTCCGCGTCGTGGGAGGCGGACGCGGGCTCCAGCGGCTCCTCGGAGGGAACCGGCGGGGGCGCCGGGGGGTCGAGGGGAGGCGTGGCCTCGGACGGAGAGGTGCAGGCCCAGCCGGCGAGCAGGAGAAGGACGTTCATGGTGCGCACAGGTTACCCTCGACACGTCAAGGCCGACCAGCAGGAGCTCAGCACAATGGACCGCCGATGCTGACCCTGGTTCCCTGGATCCTGGCCTGCTCGGGCGGGCCGCTGCCGGTGGCCAGCGTTCAGAGCGCTCAGCCGCCTCCGTTCTCCGTCACGGCGCTGCCCCCGGGCGAGACCGTCGACGGCGTCCACCGTGAGGTCCGGGACGTGGTCGCGGGCGAGCTCAACGAGAGCCCCGCGCTCGCGGTGGACGCGTCCGGGACGCTCTGGGTGGCCTGGGTGGAGCTGAGCCAGGGCCGCGAGCGCGTCCTGGTGCAAGCGGGAGAGGCCGCGCCGCGCCAGGTCTCGACCGGGGAGCAGGCCTGGCGACCCGTGATGGCAGCCGGCGCGGACGGCGCGGTCTGGATCGCATACGAGAGCGGCGATGGCCTCCGACGATCGGTGGAGGTGCAGCGGCTCGACGTGGCCGAGGAGCCCACGCGGGTGTGCTCGGGTACCTGGTGCGGCTGGCCGGATCTCGCGGTGGCCGAGGACGGCGGCGTACACGTGGTCTGGGAGGAGGAGGTGGCCCCGGAGCGCACGCGCATCGCGCACCGACGCCTCGGCTCACAGACCAGCGTCGTCGCCGAGGGCTGGCTGCTGCGTCGGCCCAGCGTGGTGACCGAGGGCGCCGAGGTGCACGTCGCCTACGACGTGCTGGCGAGCGAGCGGCCCAAGCGGGACCTGCAGCTTCGTGCCCCGGTGGACCCGGACGTGGACATCCACATGCGCACCTGGGCCGGGACCTGGGGGCCGGAGCGGCTGGTCGCCGGCGGCCCGGGAATCCAGGCGGCCCCGGACCTGGCGCTGGGTCCGGATGGGCCCTTGCTGGCCTTCCACGACAGCTCGGAGCACGGGCTGGTCAAGTGGTGGGTGGTGCGCAGCGTGCGCGGCGACGTGCGAGACCCGATGGAGCTGGCGATCCCGGCCGGAGAGCAGCAGGGCGCGGAGTTCCCCGCGCTGGCGGTGATGCCGGGGGGCGCTCTGGCGGTGGTCACGCGCAGCTCGCAGGGGGCCTACCTGCACGTCGCGGACAGCGACGGCGTCCACGGGCCCTACGACCTGACACGCGCAGGCTGGGGCGCTCGGGGCGTGCGGGCCTCGGTGGCCGTGCTCCCGGACGGCACGCTGG
>CALGIB010001007.1 GCA_937915955.1 uncultured Pseudomonadota bacterium | reverse complement strand
TCGAGGAACTCGGCGGACTGGGCCGAGGCCGCGCGCAGGAACATCGCCTTGTTCAGGATGATCACCCAGCAGGCCACCGACATGCCGACCAGCACGAGCAGCACGAGCTGCACGATGAGGTCGGCCTCGACGAAGAGCGCGACGATGCCGCTGGACTGCGCGGGGGTAGCGGCGGTGGCCACGTAGGCCCAGATCACGGGATCCAAGGCGACCTCACTGGTCCTCGACCGGGGTGGCGGTGCGAGGTCCCATCCAGGAGCTCATTCCCCCGAGGACGTTGTAGATCGAGCTGGCGCCGATGCTGGTCATGAACTCGGCCGCGGCCGCGCTGCGGTCTCCGCCCTGGCAGACGAAGATGAGGCGGTCGCTCTGCCCGAGGTCCTGGTAGCGGTGCGGCAGCTCGTCCACGGGGATGTGGATGGCGTGGACGCTGTGATCGGCGTCGAACTCGGACTTGGTCCGCACGTCCACCAGCTTGTAGTCGCCGTCGGCGTCGGTCAGCATCTCCTCGGCCTTTGGGGACTCGATGTCCACGGCGCGGGCGGCCTTCTTGCCCGGGTCCCGGGTGAAGCTGTTGCCGGCGTCCTGGGCCTCAGCGGCGGCCGCCACGGGCAGGTCGCGGCCCTGGACCTGAGCCAGGGCGTCGAGGAGCCGCCCGGGCTCGGTGAAGCCCTTGCTGGCCTGGATCACGCGGCCATCCTTGCCGACGACGTAGACCGCGTCCCGGCACTGGGGCCGGATGCGCCCGGACACGCCGAAGGCGCGCGCGGTCAGGGCCAGGGGGTCGTAGAGGAAGAAGAACCCGACCCGGAGGTGGGCGCGCAGGTCCCGGAGTCGGTCGGTCGGCGCGGTGTTCACCGCGAACACCACCGTCTCGAGCTCCTCGAAGCTGGAGCGGGCCGCGTCCAGGGCCTTCAGGTAGGCCTCGGTCTCGCTGCTCTCGTCGCGGAAGAAGACGAGCACGAGGTTGAGGTGGTCCTGGAAGTCCCGGATCTTGATCCAGGTCCCTTCGTCGGCCGTCAGGGACAGCGGCGGAACCAGCTCGCCCTCGTCCAGCGGTCGGAAGCGCATCATGTCGCGGAGCACGCTCATCGAGATCCTCGGTCTTGGCGACTCACTAACGAGTCTCGACCACCTCGGCCTCGACCACCTCGATCCGGGGCGGGAGCTCCTTGGAGGCGCGCTCGCGCAGGCTGCTCACCATGCGCTCGCCCTGCGCCCCGAGGCGCCTCTGCGCGCTGTAGGCGGAGAGCCCTGTGGCCAGCCCCGGCACCCAGCGGATGCCCTTTCCTAACGCCCCCATCACAGCTCGGCGGATGGCCCGCTTGAGCACCCAGTTGGCCAGCTCGCGCACGGCCGGGAACTGACGGGCGGCGGCCTGCGGCAGCCGTCGCAGCTTGACCTCCATCTCCTCGGGCAGCTCCAGCTCATAGGCGACGCCGATGCAGCGCCAGAGCGTCACGTGACCCTGGCCGGTCTCCGGGTCGTGGCCGTAGAGCACGCAGAGCTTCTGCCCCAGCCGCATGCAGTGGATGATGGCGGCCATGGCCTCGGGCGGGGCCCCGACGGCGCCCGCGATGCCGCCTGCGGCGCCGATGCCCATGGCTTCCTTTCGGGCCTGGGCGACCAGGATCTCGGCGGCCAGAGCCAGGTCCTCCAGCGCCGGCTGGCTGGCTCGCGCGGGGTCGAGGTAGGGCAGGTCCTGCTCGCTGAGGCTCGACCGGATCTGCGCGGTCTCGAGCGCGGTGGCCGCGTAGAGCGCGGGCAGCAGGTCGGTCTCGAGGCGAGCTTCGATGCCGGCGCCGATGTGATCCCAGATGTCCATGACCTCCCTACGCTCCAGCTCGGCCTGTCATTACGGTACAGCGCAGCCGGGGCCCTCGGAGCGCGAGAAGCTGGCCCCCCGATCGTCCGAGGCCAGCTCCCGCCAGCAGCCCGAGGCGCGCGCGGCGGGCAACAGCGTCTGGCCGTGGAAGGCCTCCAGCAGCAGGAGGTGGTCGACGCCGTGGTCGCGGAGCTGCTGCTCCCAGTCGTCCGGGGCCCGTGAGATCAGCACGTAGAGGTCCCACGAGGGGTCGTCGAAGACCCAGGTCCGGATGTCGCCCGAGGTCTGCAGGTTCGGCGCCACCCAGTTCAGATACCCGCCATAT
>CALGIB010001006.1 GCA_937915955.1 uncultured Pseudomonadota bacterium | reverse complement strand
TCTGCGCGCCCATGTTCTCGAACTTGTCCTCGAGCTCGATCTCCTTGGCGACGGTCACGCCATCCTTGGTGACGACGGGGGCGCCCCAGGACTTCTCGATGACGACGTTGCGGCCCTTGGGACCGAGGGTGACCTTGACGGTGTCCGCCAGCATGTCGACGCCGGCCAGCAACTTCGCGCGGGCCTCGGTGTCGAAGACAATCTGCTTTGCAGCCATGGTTGAAACTCTCCAGTACTCTGAGAAGGTGGTGAACTACTCGACGACGCCGAGGATGTCTTCCTCGCGCAGGATCAGACGCTCCTGTCCGTCGAGCTTGATCTCGGTGCCGGCGTACTTGCCGAAGACGACGCGGTCGCCGACCTTGACCATCAGCGCCGAGATGCTGCCGTCTTCGCGCAGCTTGCCGCCACCGATGGCCAGGACCTCGCCCTCGGCGGGCTTGTCCTTGGAGGTCTCGGGCAGGAACAGGCCGCCGGTGCTCTTGGTGGCCTCTTCGCTTCGCTTGACCAGGATTCGATCGAAGAGGGGTCGCACGTTCATCGTTGAATCTCCAGGTTGTTGGACCCTGTCCGTAGCGGGAACAGGGACCGAAGGACGTCCCAGCTACGCACCCCTGCCCCACCGTAAAGCCCCCCGTTCCACAATTCCGACAGGACGCGAACCGGAGCAGTCATGACACTCGCCCGAGACAACCTCTACGACTTCTTCCAGACACGCGTGGACGAGGCGCGCGGCGAGCGGGGGGTGGACCTGAGCGAAGACAGCGCCCGCTACCTCGCCCAGCTCCTGGTGCAGAGGCAGCGCCTGCCAGGAGACGACGGGGAGACGCTGGCCGAGCTGCACCTCGAGGCCGCCAGGGCCGAGCGGATCCAGGAGGCCATGCACCTCTACCGGCGCCTCGGGGACCGCGCCCTGTACACCGCCGGCTACTTCCGTGACTCGCTGAGCCGGAAGGCCGTGGGCGTGCAGTACTACGCGGACATGGGTGGATCCGCCTACCACCGGGTGTCCACGCTGGGCGGCGGCTGGGTGATCGACGAGGACCCCTGGACCCGCATGTTCGGCGAGCTGGCCCGGCGCTTCCGCGACTGCCTCGAGGTCCTCGGCGACGTCGCCGAGCGCAACCTGGCCGAGGGCAGCGACGACATCCTGGGCCTCTACGAGCGCTGGCTGCAGACGGGCAGCCCGGCCATCGAGAGGCGCCTTCGGGAGCTGGGGCTGCTCACGCCGGCGGGGGCAGCGGCGGCAGGCGACACCGAGCTCGCCTGACCGCGAACCCGACGCCGCGCATTAGACGGTCCGCTCCCAGACGTGGAGCGAGCGATGTCGAGCCCCAAGACCTGCGTGACCTGCGGCGCCGAGCACAGCAGCGCCGAGGACGCGGAGTGCCCGAGGTGCGCGGGCCTGCTCCCGGCCGAGGCCGTGCCTGAACCGAGCCTCGCCGAGGAGCCCCGGAGCGCGAGCTCGCCTGACCCTGCGCCCGCCGAGGCGACGGGACCCACCCTCGGGGGCCTGATCAGCGACGTCGCCGAGCAGGCCCGGAGGCGCTCCACCACCCAGAGCGCCCGTGCCGGCGTGATCGAGGCCTTGCAGACCGCCACCGGACCCGGCGGCCCCCTGCTCGATCACCACCTGGCGGCTCGCGACGGCCTGGACGCCGGGGTGGCCCAGGCCGAGCAGGCCCTGGCTCTGGTCGACGCCGTCACAGCCGAGTGGGACGAGGCCACGGTGCACATCACCCAGGCGCGGGCTGAGCTCGAGGCGGCGCAGGTCGCCGTCCGGGACACCGCCGGCGAGCTGCAAGGCCCGCTCGAGCAGGCCGTCAGTCGGGGTCTGCTGGCTCACCCCGCCGCGGCCGAGGCCCGAGCCCTTTACGACGAGATCCAGCGGCTGAAGGCCCGCGACCAGGAGCTGGACCAGGTCAGCGGGTTCTTCGCGACGGCCAAGGCCAAGGCCGAGCAGCTCGCGATCAGCGCGCAGGTCCATCTGGCGGACAGCCAGCGAGCAGGGGTCTGCAACCGGGCCGCGCTGGCCATGATCGCGTCCGGTGACGAGGCCCGGATCCCGGGCTCGGAGGCGGCGCTCCAGGCCCTGGCCGAGCGCCGAGCCCTGGTCCGG
>CALGIB010001005.1 GCA_937915955.1 uncultured Pseudomonadota bacterium | reverse complement strand
CATCGACACCGACGGCGACGGCGTCTACGACTTCCGCGACGAGGACTCGGACGACGACGGCTTCAGCGACACGCTCGAGGCCTCGGCCCCCGGCTGCAGCGAGCCCACCGACACTGACGGCGACGGCACCTACGACAGCCAGGACGTGGACGCCGACGGCGACGGCCTGACCGACGCGGACGAGGTCAACAAGTACAAGACCGACCCCTACGACAGCGACACCGACGGCGACGGGCAGACCGACGGCGCGGAGATCGCGGCGTCGACCGACCCGCTGGACGCCGACAGCGTCATCATCGGTGTCTACGTGGAGCTGCCCGAGCGCACCACCAAGGAGACGGTCTTCGAGTTCGAGCCCAAGATCCAGTACGGCGACATCGCCTTCCTGATCGACACGACCTGCTCGATGGGCAGCACCATCCAGGCCACGGCCGACCGCTTCGGCGAGATCGTGACCGAGCTGGACGGCACCTTCGAGAACATGGCCTTCGCGCTGGCCACCTTCGACGACTACAACTACGGCAGCATGGGCTCCAGCTCGGACAAGCCCTTCATCCTGCTCCAGCAGATGACGGACTCCGACTCGGACATGCAGGCCTCCCTGAACACCATCCCGCAGCACAGCGGCGCGGACGGTCAGGAGTCGGACATGGAGGCGCTCTACCAGGGCGCGACGGGCGCGGGCTACGACCAGAGCTGCAACGGCTCCTACGACGCCGGCGACGACATCCCCCCCTTCCTCGCCAGCAGCTCGGATCCCTTCGGGGGTGGCGCGGCCGAGACCTACGACGCCTCGGTCAGCGGCACGGGCACAAAGGGTGGCTTCGGCTTCCGCGACTACTCGCTGCCGGTCATGGTCTACGCGACCGACATCTACATGCGGGACCCGGACTACAACCTGGGCGCGGTGATGGGCCTGACGGCCACCCCCGGCGGCTGTCCATTCGACGCGGGCAGCGACGAGGTCGTGACCTCGCTCGAGGACCTGGGTGGCTACATCATCGGCGTGAACGTGGGCAGCTACACCAGCTCCAGCCCCTACAGCCCCTACGACCAGATGATTCAGCTGGCGCAGCGGACCAACAGCTACGCTGACCTGGACGGGGACGGCGAGGTCGACGACGAGCTGGTCTTCAACATGCCCCAGGCCGGCAGCTCCTTCGCCGAGGAGTTCAAGACCGCGGTCGTCACGGCCGTCGAGCAGCTCGTCGCCAGCGTGCAGTTCACCAAGATCCACCTGGAGATCGAGGGTGACACCTACGGCATGGTCGAGAGCATCGACCCCGAGTACTACGAGGACATCGACTACGACGGCCTGGACACGCTGGACTTCACGCTGAACTTCGTCGGCACCCAGCCCGCGACGACCGAGGACCAGTTCTTCGTCATGACGCTGAACGTCATCGGCGACGACACCCTGCTGCTCGACACGCTCGACATCGTGGTCGTGGTCCCGGGCACCAGCCACTGAGCTGAGTCCCCGAGAACAAGAGGGCCTGGGCTTCGGCCCGGGCTCTTCTGCTCTGGGCCGCTGACGCGTCCGGTCAGGGGCAGTCGCCGACGACGGTCAGCTCGCCGGGGGCCCCGCTGTAGCGGCCCAGGGTGCCGTGGTAGGGCGCGCTGAAGAAGTTGCCGCCCACCCACCACAGGTCCTCGCCGTGCTTCCAGACGGCGTGGAAGGCGTCTGAGGTCAGCGGGAAGTCGGGCACCTGCCAGCTGCCATCCTCGGCCCGACGCCCCATCACCCCGGCGTTGCCCGCCACCCACAGGGTCTCGCCCGGGCCCGTCCAGACGCCGTTGAGGGCCCCGTTCAGGCGCGCGGTGTCCAGCGGTGTCCAGCTGCCCCCGTCCCATTGGGTCACCACGGCGTTGCCGGTGCCGCCCACCGCCGTGACCGTCTCGCCGTCGCCCCGCACGGTGACCAGCCGCTCGTCGGTGTCCATCGGCGGGACCGCCGAGGAGGTCACTTGGAAGGCCTGGCCGTCGCCCACGACGTAGCCGTCCCAGACCTTGAACAGCACGCCCTCGGTCTCCTCGAGCAGGGACCAGGTCTGGCCGTCCGTGCTCCAGAGCGCGCCGGCGCCGCTGTCGGTGTCCCCGCCGACCACCCAGGCGCCCCCGTCGCCCCGGTCGAAGACGCCGTAGAGCGTCATGTCCGTCTCGATGTCCATGCGCGTGCGCACGCCGTCGACCTCGCGCACGACCGTGCCGGCGTCACCGACGGCCCAGAAGTCGTCGCCGTCGCCGTGGATCCACCACAGCGGGGCCTCGGTGATGGCGTGCTCGATGCAGAGCTCGCCGCCCTGAACGTGGACCAGATCGCCATGGCCACCCGGAGTCAGGTCGCCGCCGACGATCAGCAGCTCTTCGCCGCGGCTCCAGGCGCCCAGCAGCATCGCGTCGCCGAAGCCCGTCGCTGGAAGGTCCCAGGGCTCGACGGTCGGGGAGTCGTCCGCGCGGTCCTTGTTGGGGCAGCCCAGCAACAGCAGCAGCATCAGGGGTCCAGCTCTACGCCCAGCGCCCGGTCCCTGGACTCCTGGGACAGTGGCCCGGTGCCTGGGTGGAAGAAGTCGGTCAACTGCTGGCCGTCCTCGTCCACGAACTGCATGGCGTCGACCGCCTCGCCCTCTGGGTTCTCGAGCATGAACTCGCCGGTGCCGTAGCCGTAGACCCCCTTCACCCGGGCCCACTCCTCCTCGGAGTCGTCCTGACGGTGGCAGCTGGCGCAGTCCCGGGGGTCCTCGGTCGTGGTGTGCTGGAAGAAGGGCGAGAAGCCGATGATGTCGTGGTAGTCGGCGTTCTCACGGAACAGGCCCAGACCCCCGGTTCCCAGGATCTGCTCGCCGTCCTCGTCGATGACCTGCATCTGGACCTGCTGGCTGCTGTTGCAGGACTGGCCGCGGCCGTCGTCGCCCATGCAGATCAGGGTCTGCTCGAGGCTGTACATCTCGCGGCCGCCGGTGGTGAAGCCCGGGGTCGCGACGCCGGTCTGGTAGTCGACCTGGTCCACGCGCAGGTCGAGCTTCACGTGGCAGCCCAGGCACTGCAGCTGCCAGCTGTTGTGGCAGGTGTCGCAGGTCAGGCTGTCGGTGTGGGACCAGTCGGCCTCGTCGGGGGCCATCGCCGCGTGCATCTTGCTGGAGGGGCCCTGCTCCTCGAGCACCGATGCGACCTGGGGAGCCACGTGCTCCTTGCCGTCGCCCTTGCCCAGCAGCGCCACCTGACCCGAGTCGTTGCGGTAGAGCTGGTTGAGCTCGCGGCCCACCGAGGTCCGGAAGACCCCCTCGTCGTCCTCGACCACGGGCTCGCGCACGGTGCCGTGGCAGTCCTCGCAGCGCAGCTTCTGCTGGATCTTCGAGGTCTGGAACAGGTGACCCTGGGCGTCGCCGTGGACCTCGACGCCGACGTGGCAGTCCGCGCAGACCATGCCCAGCTGGTGGTGGATGTCGGGGGGCGTCTCGTCGACGTCGTTGGTCGTGTCCTCGTCGAAGATGTAGTAGCCGCCGGTGTGTCCGTAGACGTTCTCCTCCCAGACGTGGGCGTTCTCGAGCTCGTCCTTGAAGCCGTGCTCGCGGATGCCGCGGAAGTTCAGGCCGATGCGCCCACCCTGGAAGTGGCAGGTGGCGCACTGCTCGGTGGGGATCTGGGTCGTGAGCGTGTGGGTCTTGGGGTAGACCGGGTAGCTCTTGGGCATGGCCGCGTCGTCGCCCTGGTAGACGCCGTCCTCGGCGTAGACCATGTGGCAGCTGCTGCAGCCAGTGCTGCGGTACAGCGCCTTGCTGTTGTTCCGGGGGTACCCGGCCGCGTGGCAGGTGTTGCAGTTCTTGGCCAGATAGTGGTCGTAGGCGACCTGCTCGAGGTCGGCGATGTCCCCGTCTCGGGCGGCGGCCACCGCGTCGTCCAGCTCCGCGCCCGTGGGGGGGCGCAGCACGCTCAGCGCGGGCGAGGTGCCCTCCTGGCCGTCCCAGTCCTCGTCGGTGACGTCGTAGCTGCCGAAGATCGCGTCCTTGTCCTGCAGGCCCGCGTAGTAGCGGGTGGGGGTGTAGTGGCCCGCGTTGGTGGTCATCACCGAGCCGCGCACGCCCGCGACCTGGTCGGGGTGGCAGGCGCCGCAGTTCTGCTCTGCGACGCGGATGTCGCCGGGGTTGATGAAGCGCAGGTAGTCGGGGTCCAGCTGGTCGAGCAGGTCCGGGGGGAAGTCCTTGATGAAGCCGTAGGGGGCCTCCTGCAGGTCGCCGCGCAGCTCGGCCCAGTTGGCGGGCACGCGCACGTGGGCGTCGTCGATGTCGAGCGCCTCGCCGTCGCCGCCGTGGCAGTCGGTGCACTCGCCGGGGTCGAACTCGGGGTGGACCTGCTCGATGCCCTCGTGGCAGCTCAGGCAGGCGTCGCCCTCGCCTTCCCACGTCTTGCAGCTGCAGCCGGCCAGGAAGAGGATGAATCCGAGAGCGCTCATCACTGCACCAGGATCTGGATGGTGACTTCCGAACCGACGGTGACGCCGTCCTCGTCCGTCGCTTCGACGACCAGATCGACGGTCACGCCGTCAAGGTCGACCAGGTTGCTGCTGCCGTAGTCGTCCTTGGAGAAGCCGACGACCAGGTCCCAGACCAGACCCGTGCCGTCCTCCTGGCAATAGATGACCGCCGTGTCGTTCAGGAAGCTGGCCGAGACCTCGCCGTCGATCCAGGTCTCGAGCAGCACCGCGACGGGCGCGTTCGGGGTCTCCTCGTCACCGCAGTACAGGCCGGTGGTCTGCGCCCGCACGGGCACGCCGAAGCCGCCCTGGGGGGCGCTCAGGATTCCGGCCTCCTGGCCGTCCTCGTAGGGGATGAAGCCCCCCGCCACGCCGTGGCCGATGACCAGGCTGGGCTCGGCCTCGCCGCACCCCATCGCCAGTAGAAACAGCATCCGACTCCTCCGGCCCGCAGCGTACCGCCACCGGTAGAGACCGATCGGGCTAGAGGGCGAACATCACGTACTTCATGACCTTCACCATGTCCTCGCTGTCGTTCGCGACCATGCGGTAGGAGGAGAACACGACGCGTCCACCTCCGCCGTTGAAGCTGACGAGCAGGGGGCTGGCGGCCTGGTACAGGGTCACGCCGTTCTCGCGGTACTCGACGTCGGCGACCAGGTGCGTGGACACGGTGCTGCTGACCTGGACCACAGGCGGCCACACCGGCAGGTCGAAGACCACCGGGACGTAGTCGCCCTCGGCCTCGAGGAATTCGCTCATGGCGTAGTTGGACACGCGCGCGTTGACCGTCTGCGAGGAGCCCAACTGAGCGCTGTTGGGCGTGCCCTCGGCGCCGAGGAAGTCCAGGCGTCCGGGCCAGGTCTGCACGATCACGTCATAGGCCCAGTCCGAGGCATACACGCTGCCGCCGGCCTCGACGAAGTCCCGCAGGTTCTGCTGGATCTCGGCGGGGAGGGGGTTCGTGGAGTCCGCAGTGTCGTAGACGATGCCCTCCTCCAGCGCGCCGCCGTTGAAGAAGATCAGGTCGTAGTCGGCCATGGCGGTCGGGTTCAGCAGGAAGTCCTCGAGCTGCGCCTGATCCAACCCGTCGATGATCGCGTAGTCCGCGATGCCCATGTGATCGAGCACCTGGTCGAAGTCGTCGTAGTTGCCGGCGATGACCGCGATGTCCAGGGTCGAGGGGTCCAGGCAGGGCGGCTCGTCCAGCTTGGTCGTGCGGCCCGAGCGGACGTCCACCGTGTGGGTCTCGATGACCTCGGTGCCCTTCTGGATCATGACCTCGTGGGCCGACCCGGTGGGCAGCTCGGAGAGCGACCACCAGCCATCCTTGTCGGTCAGGGTCATCTTGACCTCGATCAGCCAGCCGTCTACGTCGTAGACGTTGACGAAGACCGTGGCGCCTTCGAGCCAGGTGTAGCCGGTGGGGTCACAGACGCGGCCCGAGATGTCGCCGTAGCCGTCGGTGGGCGTGACGACGTCGTCCTGGGGGTGCAGGACGTTGTCGGACTCGCAAGCGAGGGCAAACAGGAGGGTGCTGATCATGGTGCTCACTCGGCCAGGTCGAACTTGAAGTACTCGTCGGGGGCGGCTTCCGGGTACACGGACTCGTTGTTCTTCGAGTCCACCGCGAGGATGTAGTAGTGCATGCCGGCGCTGCCCAGCTGCTCGGCGGGGATGACCCCGGAGTAGCGGTCCTCGCCGTCGGTGGGGTCGAAGTCCATGCCCGCGGAGCTCCAGTTCTCACTGGTCTGCCGGCGGTAGTGGATCTCGGCCACGAGGACCTTGTTCTGCTCGTCGACGATGCGCGCGCCGATCGAGATGTCCTCGCCCACATACTGGGGGCTCGAGGTCCCGCTGTGCGAGATGAGGGGTCCGTCGAGGTCGTCGCCCGAGGCGTCGGTGTCGTCGCCGACGCCCTCGAACTCCGGGGTCGTCGCGGTCGGCTCGCTGCAGGCGAGCAGAGCGGTCAACAGGATCATGCAGGGCCTCCGTCGGCGTCAGTATAGCCGCCTCCCTCTACGCCTCGCGGGTCTCGGCTGTGACGAGGCGGCGCCTCAGTCGGAGACCGGCTCCTCGGCCTCGTCCACCGGGCCCGGCAGGGCCTTCTGCTCCCGCCCCTCGACCTCGAGCGGCGGGTAGTCGAAGGTGAGCTTCTTGCCGTCCTCGGAGACCCCGACCTTGACCCGACCGCCGCCCATCAGGGCGCCGAACAGGAGCTCGTCCGCCAGCGGCTGCTTGATGTGCTGGTGGATGACCCGGGCCATGGGGCGGGCGCCCATCGTCTCGTCGTAGCCCTCGTCGGCCAGCCAGTCCCGGGCAGCGGGGGACAGGTCGAAGGTGACGTCGCGGTCGCTGAGCTGGCCCTCGAGCTCGATGATGAACTTGTCCACCACCCGGTAGATGGCCTTCTTGGGCAGCTTGTCGAAGAAGACGACGTTGTCGAGGCGGTTGCGGAACTCCGGCGTGAAGGTGGCCTCGAGCGCCTGCTTGCCGCGGTCGCTGGCCTTGCCCTCGACGAAGCCCAGGCCCCGGCTGCCCATCTCCTTGGCGCCGGCGTTGCTGGTCATGATGAGCACGACGTTGCGGAAGTCGATCTTGCGGCCCTGGCCGTCGGTGGCCGTGCCGTGGTCCATGATCTGGAGGAGCACGTTGTAGACGTCGCGGTGCGCCTTCTCGATCTCGTCGAGCAGGAGCACGCAGTGCGGGTGCTTCTGCAGCACGTCGCCGAGCTGACCGCCCTCCTCGTAGCCGACGTAGCCGGGGGGAGCTCCGAGCAGGCGGCTGACGCTGTGCTTCTCCATGTACTCGGACATGTCGAAGCGCTGGAACTCGACGCCCATCGCGAAGGCCAGCTGCTTGGCCAGCTCGGTCTTGCCCACGCCGGTGGGGCCG
>CALGIB010001004.1 GCA_937915955.1 uncultured Pseudomonadota bacterium | reverse complement strand
CTCCGCGAGGGCCCTGTGTGGGCCAAGGAACCGACCCTCCCCCCGGTCATCGTCCCTGGGGCCCCCCGGTCGCCCTCTGTCCCCTCCCCGGCCGGCAGGCGCAGGGTACGTCCTCCAGGGCCTTGAGCCTGGCAGAGAGGGCCACTGTCTCCGCCTGCTGGGCGAGGATGAGCGCCTCGCACACGGTGACCTTGACCAGGGCGCCTCGGAAGTCGAGCCTGAGCGAGGACACGCTGCCCCTGAGCAGGGCCACGGTTTCCCGGAGCGCGTCCACCTCGGCCTTGAGTCCTCGGATCGTGAGTCGCTGGGTCGGCATGCTGTTCTCCTGTTCAGTGCCGCGGGACGTTCGCGGGACGTTCGCGGATGTAGGTGTTGCAACGACCCGCGCCTGAAGTCCGCATGGTTAGCCATCGGGAGGCCTGTTGCGGGACGTCGCGGGACCTTTCTACTGACCCATACGTGTGCGCCCGGGTGCGCCTGCGTGCATGCGCACGTATGTGCGGGGGGAGCCCAAACGTCCCGCGATGTCCCGCGACGCCGCTCTAGTCCGCTCCCTGCCTGCCTCAAGTGCCGCGGGACGTTGGGCTCACACGTCCCGCGAACGTCCCGCGAATTGCGGTTGAGGTCCCGCGCCATCACCACTCACCATCGAAGATGGGGCAGGTCTCTCCGGGTGCGGGCTCGTCCGCTTCTCCGACCCTCGCCAGCCGGTAGAGCGCACTCTTGGAGCGCTTGTCTTTCTTGCTGGTGAGCTGTCGGTCCCCGAAGATGCGGCCCTCCATGCGCTTCAGTGCCTTGCCCAGTCGGGTCTGCTGGCTGCGCTCCCCCTTGTCCCCGAGCACATGGGCGAGGAGCTCCAGCTCGGTGGCCAGGATTCGGAGGTCCCTGCACGACTGCCACGCCTCGCCGCGCTGGTCTGTCCACGCCGCAGCGAACTCTCGCCAGGCGTTGCCGTCCACGTCGGCAGCTTCGTAGAGGTCCTCCAGCCCGGTCAGGAAGCCCGGGACGCCCACGGTGTCGAGCAGCCCGCCCATCGCCTGGGCCCATCCCTCGAAGCTCCCGAGTCGTTGCTTGCCAGGCGGCTGCCCTGCGGCGACCCACGCCTGGATCAGGACCAGGCAGGCGCGCACGATGGCCGACCGCTCGGACCTTACCCACCCGAGGAGCGGGTCATGCTTGAAGCCCTCCCGGAGCCATGGCCTATCCTGCTTGGGGGCGATGCGGATGCGGATGCACCGGCGGGCGATCTCCAGCGACATGCTTGGGTTGTTGCCGGTGAGGATCCACATGGCCCGGTTCTTCACGGTGATCATGCTGGAGTGCCCGAGGTGGCGCCCGGTGGTGCGGGTGGAGGCCACGGTCGAGGCCAGCGACGGCGACCGGATCACGATGCGCTCGCTCGCGTTGTCGAGGGTGACGATCGGCTGGGCCTTGAGCAGCTCGGCGAGGAGCATCTTGGCGATCTCGTCGTCGGTGCTGGGCAGCGTGGTGGCCACCAGTGGCGCCCCCATCGCCAGCTCATAGACGACCTCGGTGAGGAGCCCCTTGCCTGAGCCCGGCCCTGTCGCCTCCACCAGGTGGAGCGGGGTGGGTCCGCTCACGAGCTGCCGCATGTAGGGGAGCAGGAGCATCGCCAGGGCGTGGGCCCAGTCGCTCTCCCCGACGAGCGGGAAGTCCACGAGCACATCGTCCCGCAGCAGGGCCAGGGCTGCCGCTACATCATCTGCAGTTGGCTCCTCTGGCACCGGCTCCACCTTGAGCGTGTCGGCCAGGTGGAGCCACGTCTTGGCCCCAGCGTCGTAGCCAGCCTCCGTGACGAGCCGTCCGGTGCGGTCGAAGGTCGGGGCGAAGGCCACGCCCTCGAGCTCTGGGAGGTCCTCTCTGGTGTAGACGAGCAGATCGCGGGCGATGTCCTTTGACGCCCGAGCGTTCTTCCGCTGCGGTCCGTCCTTCCCTTCGATCCACACGACCCAGTCCGCCACCCTGGCCAGGTGTCCGTGGACGGAGTCGAGGCACATGGAGCGCACCACAGGTCCGTGCTCTTCATCGGGGGCCACCTGGGCCAGCGTGCCCCCGCGGCGGAAGATGGACGGCGGATCGTTGGCCAGGTGGAGCGCGTCCCATGCCTCGGAGATCAGGTCCCTGAGCTGGCGGTTGCCGACGTCGATCTCTGGCAGCTCATCCCGTTCTTCGTCTCCGCCCTCGCCCTCGCCTTCGCCCTCACCATCCCGGTGCGCTTGGCCTTCCTCGGGCCGTGTCGCCCTCACCCTCGCCCTCACCTGAGCCGGCAGCCCTGCCGTGAGCAGGTAGCCCCACGGGCGCGACGAGTCCCCGGCCGCGCCAGAGACCTTGTGCCGCAGGTCCGCCTCGCTCCATGGCGGCCGACAGCGGTCGTTGTACTCGGATGCCAGCAGGCCGTATGCCTCGCCCTCGCTCAACCCGAAGCCGCGCACCATGGCGCAGGCGGCCTCCCATGTGGTGTCATGGCCCCCGCTGCCAGCGATGGCCGGGTCCAGCTTTTCGAGGTAGGCAGAGGCCCGCTTGAGTGTCCGGACACGCTCGTCGGGGCGGCTGAATGGCAGCACGGTGGCATGCCTGGCCGGTTCCTTGCCCCCCTTCATGATGGCCAGCAGCCAGTCAGGGATCGGCGCGATCGGCGTCTCGACCCCGCGGCTCCCACCCTCCCAGACGTAGCAGTGGCCGGTGTCCGGGTGGACCGACGGAGCGGCGATGACGTAGCCCCCGTGGCCGCGCACGTCGAAGAATGCCTTGTCCAGCTTGCCCCGTGCGTTGCCGTGCTCGACGCCTTCAGGCAGCCGCAGCCACACATGGATGCCACCGCTGCCGGTCTTCGCCATGAGGGTGTCGGGCAGCTCCTCGTGCTCCGCCTCCAGCGCCTTCAGGGCCGCCAGCCCGTCCCGGCCGTGCATGTCCACGTCGAGGATCACGAGCCCAGCAGGCACGGCGATCGCCACGTTTGCCTCGGGGTACTCGGCCCACCAGGCCCGGATCTTGTCGGGGTCGCTGGTCGCCTCATCCCGCCAGGCGAGCCCCTTCGGCGGGCGCTTGCCTTTGCACGGGAAGACTGGCCATCCGCGGCCGGCGTACCAGAGCGCCCACCGCAGGACAGCCGCGGTGTCCGGTTGAAGCTCTGCCATTGGCATCATCCAGCCGAGCGCTGCTGGTCTGTGGCGGCCTTCTCTTCGATGCTGAGCTGTCGGGCAGTGAACGCGCGGATCAGGTCCTGCACGTTGAGGCCCCTGGACTTGGCTAGGCGCTGCACGCGCTCAAGGATGGCGGGGTCCATGCGCACCTGAAGGGGCTTGCGGCTCATCATCTCCTCCTCTGCTAGGATGCGAACGATACCGCACGGGACCAGGCGCAGTCAACCAGAAACGTCCGCCATGGCCCTGGCGTACTCCCGGCAGGCGCGCTCCCGCACCTTCTGGTTTGCGTGCTCGGCGCAGTAGGACGGCTGGGCGCCCCCCTTGGCTGTACTTTGGCGCAGTCGGTTGGAGCACCACGGGACCTGGCACACGCCCTCCCTGGCGGCCTTCTCTCTGAGCTTTCGGGTGGTCTCCTTCGCCCTCTCCCTGGCCTCTGCCCTCTGCTCAGGCGACAGCGTGGGGCGGTGCTTATCGGGTCGCCGCACACGCTTGGGTCCCGTCGGCACCACGACCGGGGTGTGGTCCACGAGCTCCTGCAGCGGGGGGTGGTCCTCGGGCAGCCAGTCGACGAGCACCCGGGCCTCGCCGTCGGTGGCCAGCCTCCAGAGTGCATCGGCCTCGATCTGCCGGACCCTCTCCCTGGTGATCCCAAGGGCCTCGCCGACTTCCTCGAGCAGATGCTGTCCCCGCTCGGCCACGTCGAGCGCGCACGATAGGCGGGGGTCGACCTCCCAGGGCTCGCAGTCGTGGCACGCCTTGACCTTGCCGGACCTCGGGAGCACCTGCAGGTAGGTGTTGAGCCTGCAGCCCACGTAGGGGCAGGGCCGCACCTTCGGGCACTCGGCCCGGGTCCTGGGGCGCCAGGGGGGCTCGGGCTGTTGGACGGCCGCGCTCACGATTCTTCGGTGCGCCACCGTTGGCACTCTTGCTTTCCCTTGGATCTCGCCGCACCGTAGTTGCGCACGTACTCCTTGGCTTCCTCGCGGGACACCTCCTTGCCCTCCCAGTCGAGCCACAGCTCGTCCATGTGGTCAATGGCGTCCAGCAGGGCGTCTTTCTGGCCGGGCTTGTCCTTGTGCGCCATCGCGCTCATCGACACACCGAAACGCGCCCACTTCTGGAGGGCCTCCTTGGCGTCGTCGGTATCCAGGTTCCATGCACTCACGGTGCCCCACTTCAGCGTCAGCACGTTCGGCATCGTCTGCTCCTTCCTTCGTGATCAGTTTGTTCGTCCACGTCGGTCTCCTCGTCTTGGTTAGAGCAGCTCACCTTGCACCCCGGGGTGCCAGGCTGGCTCTCGGTTGAGCGTCAGCCACTCCCGCTTCTGTTTGCTGAAGGTCCGCTTCTGGCCCACCCTGCAGCCCGTGATCTCGACGGCGTGCCAGCCCTCGGCCACCAGGTCGGCGAGCGGCTCGGCCTCGCTCACGCACACCGTAGCCCCTGCCTCTGCCCAGAGGCGCGCTACGGAGAGGACCTGCTCCCGCGGCAGGTCGGCCCCGTAGCCAGTGCAGCCCTGATAGGGCGGGTCCATGTAGACCACCGTCTCGGCCGGCAGCTCACCGGGCTTGACGCTGGCCACGTCGGCTGTCGAGAGTACTACCGGCTGTCTAGCGAGCACCTGGTGGCACACTTCGCTGCGGGCCGCCAGCGTCTCCGGGTTCTGCATGCCCCAGTTCCCAGGGGCGCCGCTGTTGCGCTGCACGATGGGCTTAGCGCCGCTCACGCCGCTCGGCTCGTGCGTCTGCGCGATGTGCCGGCGTGCGCTGGTGCGCTTCTCGCACATGCACCACTTGCCGTCTTCGACGAAGACCGGGACGCTGTTGCAGGTCCTGGCCTGCAGCCACAGCCACTTCGCCACATCCCGCGGCTCCACCCCGCACACGTCCCCCTCGACCACGCGCACGGGGGGCCAGG
>CALGIB010001003.1 GCA_937915955.1 uncultured Pseudomonadota bacterium | reverse complement strand
GGGCCGCCCCCCATCGGCGCGAGCAGCCGCCTCGCAGCGGCCGCCACCGGCGTAGCGGCCGCGGATCTCGACGGCGACGGCGAGGACGAGCTGATCTTCATCCACGACGGCGTCCTGAGCTGGCCCGGCGGCACCCAGGAGCTGGGTGGCGGTTTCCAGCGCGCGGCGCGGGGGGACACCGACGGCGACGGCCTGGAGGAGGCGCTGATCGCCTCGGGCATGGTGCGCGACCAGGCCACCGCGCCCGCTCGGATCTGGCGCGTCACTGCGGACAAGGCCGAGCTGATCTTCGAGCGCGCCTCGCCGAGGGGCCAGGTGCCGGAGCTGCGCGTGATCGACGGACGGATCTGGACCGGGACCTACACCAGCTCGCTGATCGTCGAGTCCGGCTGGGTCGTCGACGGCGTCCTGCAGCCCCTGGTCAGCGGGCGCCTGGCCACACGCAGCCTGCCGCTGGAGGACGGAGGGGTGGTGCTGGCCCGCGTCTACGGCGACGACGTCGACCAACCCGGAGACCTGGGCCTGCACCGCGGCCAGGTCGTCACCCCCCTGCCCTCGTTCCGCGGCCCGCGCGCGCTGGCGCTGGCCGACCTCAACGGCGACGGCCGCGACGAGCTGTTGGCCGGCGACGGCTGGCACAAGGACTACGGCAAGGTCGCCATCGCGCGGCTGGAGCTGCTCAGCGGCCCCGACTGGCAGGACGCCCGGGCCATCGCCCACCTGCCGGAGGACTACTCGATCAGCGAGCTCGAGGTCCTCGACGACGGCCGCATCCTGGTCACCGGCACGCGCGCCGTCTACCTGCTGACCCGCGACGATCTGGGCTGGGCCGCGCAGAAGGTCGGCGCGCTCGAGGACAGCGGCAACGCCGTCCTGGTACACACGGACAAGGGCTTGGCGGTGTTGATGTCCGGATCGCCAGCCTCGCTGGTGAAGCTGGGGAGCTGACGTGCCTCTCGATAACGTTCCCGCCTACCTGAACGAGCGCTTCCCGCCCGTCGCCTACGGCGTCCTCGTCGTCCTCTTCTTCAGCTCGGCGGCGCTGGTCGCCCACGCCCTCGGCGGCGGCGAGTCGACCTCGTGGATCGGCGCCCTGGTCGTGCTGCTCTGCTTCTTCCACCTGCGCGTCTTCGACGAACACAAGGACGCCGAAGACGACGTGAAGGCCTACCCGCAGCGCGTCCTCAGCCGCGGCCTGGTGACCTTGAAGGAGCTTCAGCTGCTGGGGGGGCTGGCCATCGTCACGCAGATCGCCCTGGTCCTCTGGATCGGCCCCTGGGCCGTCTGGGCCTGGGTCGGCACCTACGCGTTCACCCTGCTGATGGCCAAGGAGTTCTTCGTGCCGGGCTTCCTGAAGCCCCGCATCGTGCTCTACGCCATCACCCACAACCCGGTGGTGGCCGGCCTGGCGCTGTTCGGCTGGGCCTGCACCGACGCCGCCTGGGACCCCGCGTTCCTGGCCTACGTCGCCATGGTGAGCCTGGGCAGCCTGGGCTTCGAGATCGGCCGCAAGTTTCGGCTGCCCGACGAGGAGATCGAGGGCGTCGAGTCCTACACCTCGGCCCTGGGTCGCTTCCGCGCGATGGCCCTGCTGGGCTTCGTCGAGGTGGCCACCGTGGCCGGCCTCGGGGTCACCCTCTGGCTGCTGGGCGCCGGCCCCTGGACCGGCCTGGCCCTGGTCGCGGCCCTGCCCGCTGTCCTGATCCGGCCCTCGGCCAAGGCCAAGCAGGTCGAGCTCGGCAGCACGCTGGTGTTGCTGCTGGGCATGCTCATCTCTGGAGGCGTCGCATGGCTGCTCTGACCCACGACGTCCAGCTGGACGGCCTCCGCGAAGGGGACCTCGTCGAGCGGATCGGGGGCAAGGGCGTGGGCCTGGTCCGGCTGCGGCGCCTGAGCCTGCCGGTCCCGGCCTTCTTCGTGCTCGAGGCCCGGGAGTGGCGCAAGTCCGGGCGCTTCCCCGACAAGCTCCAGGCGCCGCTGCTGGCGGCCCTGGAGCGGCTGGGCCCAGGCCCCTACGCCGTCCGCAGCAGCGCGGTGGCCGAGGACGGCGCCAGGCTCTCCTTCGCCGGGCAGCTCGAGAGCGTGCTCGGCCCGGAGACCCCCGAGGACGTGGAGCGCGCGATCTCGACCTGCTGGCGCTCCGGCACCAGCGAGCGGGTCCTGGCCTACTCCGCCCAGCACGGCATCGAGCCCAGCGCGGTCGCGGTGGTCATCCAGCGCCTCGTCCAGCCCGACGCGGCGGGCGTGCTCTTCACGGCCACCCCCGAGGACCCCGACCGTGCCCTGATCTCGGCGGCCTGGGGCCTGGGTGAGGGCGTGGTCCAGGGCAGCGTGCCTTGCGACAGCTTCCGGGTGAGCGCGGCCGGCGAGATCGAGGCGGAGCTGGACGACAAGGATGTCGCCATCCAGCTCGTCGAGGGTCAGCTCGAGCGGGTCGAGGTCCCGCTGGACCAGCGCGCGGTGGCCTGCCTCAGCGAGTCGGTCGTGCGCAAGCTGGCCCGCATCGGCCGAGACCTCGAACAGGAGCTGGGTCACCCCCAGGACATCGAGTTCGCCGTCCTGGACCAGGCCATCACCGTGCTGCAGGTCCGCCCGGTCACCGCCACCATCGCCCGCGGCCGCAAGCTGCTGTGGGACAACTCCAACATCGTCGAGAGCTACAACGGCGTCACGACGCCGATGACCTACAGCTTCGCGTCTCGGGCCTACACCATCATCTACCAGCTCTTCTGCCGGGTGATGGGCGTGGACGCCGCCACGCTGCGCGAGAACGAGCCGATGTTCCACCGGATGATCGGTCTGGTCCAGGGGCGGGTCTACTACAACCTGAACGCCTGGTACGGCATCCTCACGCTGCTGCCCGGCTACAAGCTCAACCGCGCCTTCATGGAGCAGATGATGGGGGTGGCCGAGGTCGCCCAGGACGCCGACGCCGAGGCCGAGGCCGCGGCCTGGCAGAAGGCCCTCATCCACGGGCCGCGCGTGGCCTGGCTCAGCCTGACCCTGGCCTGGAGGCTGGCCACGCTGGACCGCTCGGTGCGCCAGTTCGAGGCGACCTTCGCCCAGGCCTACCAGCTCCACCGGGACAAGGACCTGGACAAGCTCTCGCCCTTCGAGCTGCTGGACATCTACAGCGATCTGGAGACCCGGCTGCTCTGGGCCTGGACCCCGCCGATCGTGAACGACTTCTTCGTCATGATCTTCTACGGGATGCTCCGCAAGCAGTGCCAGCAGCTGACCGGGGACGAGGACACCCGCCTGCACAACGAGCTGCTGGCCGGCGAGGGCGGCCTGGAGTCCACGGCGCCCACGATCGAGGCCCTGCACATGGCCTCGCGCATGCGCAAGGACCCAGAACTGGTCGAGCTGTTCACGGGTCCCGCGAGCGACGCCGAGGTGCTGGACGAGGCGCTGCGGCACGAGGGCTTCGCGAGGCGCTTCCGACGCTACCTCCGACTCTACGGCGACCGCTGCGTGGACGAGCTCAAGCTCGAGACCGCCAGCCTGCGGCAGGACCCCAGCTTCCTGATCAGCACGCTGCGGAACTACCTGCGCGGCCGACCGGTGGACCCCAACCGCTTCGGCGAGGAGGAGCGGGCCCTTCGAGGTCGGGCCGAGCAGCAGGCCTTCGCCCTGGTCAGCGGGCCCAAGGCGCTCCTGTTCCAGTGGATCCTGGACAAGACCCGGCTCCGCGTGAAGACCCGCGAGAACCTGCGCTTCGCGCGCACGCGCATCTTCGGCCTGGTGCGCGACATCATCCGGGCCTGGGGGCTGCGGCTGGTGGAGGCCGGCAAGCTCGAGGCCCGAGAGGACGTCTTCTACCTGACGGTGGAGGAGGTCCAGGGCTGGATCCGCGGGACCACCGTCACGACCGACCTCCGCGGCCTGGTCGAGCTGCGGCGGGCCGAGTTCGACGCCTTCCGGGCGGGCGCACGACCCGACGAGCGCTTCTACACACGCGGCCCCGTTCACCTGGCCAACACCTTCAAGGGCAAGGTCCACCCCAGCCTGAGCGCCGAGGGCCAGCTGATGGGGACCCCCTGCTGCCCCGGGGTGGCCGAGGGTCCGGTCCGGGTCCTGGACGACCCGCGCCAGGGGGCGACCCTGGCCGGCGAGATCCTGGTGGCCGAGCGCACCGACCCGGGCTGGGTACCGCTCTACCCCTGCATTTCCGGGCTGATCATCGAGCGGGGCTCGCTGCTGTCGCACTCAGCCGTGGTCGCCCGCGAGATGGGCATCCCCACGATCGTCGGGCTGCGAGGCCTGACCGCGCGCCTGAACGACGGAGACCGCGTCCGCATGGACGGCGGAAGCGGCCTCGTGGAGCTCCTGGACGAGCTCTCCGACGAGGCCACCGAGGACCTCGCCGAAGAGTAGGCGGCGCCGCTACTTGCGGCCCTTGAGCAGGTCCTTGCCCTTGTCGGCGGCGTCCTTGCCCTTGTCCTTGGCCTTGTCGGCCTCCTTGCCCGCGTCCTTGGCGGCCTTCGACGCAGCGTCCTTGCTCTGCTTGGCGTCGTCTGCGGCCTGGGTGCCCGCGGCCTTGGCGTCCCCCGCGGCCTTGGCGCCCGCGGCCTTGGCGTCCCCCGCAGCCTTGGCTACGTCCTCGGCCGCCTCCTGGGCGTCGCCGGC
>CALGIB010001002.1 GCA_937915955.1 uncultured Pseudomonadota bacterium | reverse complement strand
CACCCTCGTCGAGGCCCGCAGGGCCATCTCCTGGGTGCTCACCGGTCAGCGCCGACCGGCCCCCCTCCCCTCCCCGTGATAGGCTCGAGGCCATGAACAACGTCCTCCTCGTCGTCGGACACGACCCCGCTCTGGAGCTCGGTCCTGTCCTGGCCATGGGCGCGAAGACGAACCGCCTCGTGCGCTACTTCGTCCCCGACGAGGTCCTCCCGCGGCCGGCGCTGCCCTCGGACGTCGGCGCCATCGTCGCGCTCCCGACGATCGGTCCCAGCGCCCTGGCTTGGGCGCAGCAGGAGGCGCAGGACCACACCATCTCGATCATCCGTCCTCAGCCCCCGGCCCACTACAACGGGGAGGGCTATGGTGCCGATCCGAGCGTCTGGGGCGCCTGGGTGTGGACGGGCCAGCGCTGGACCTGGTGGGAGCTGACGATCCACGACGAGCCGCCCGAGGGCACGCCACCGCCGGGTCCCCTGCAGGCCCTGATCGCGCTCGGGGTCACCCTCACCTCCGTGGCGCTGCTGAGCTCCTTCGAGGGCCTGGTAAAGCGGTAGTGCTGGTCTTCACCGTCAGCGCCCTCGTGGCCGCCGCGCAGTCCTGGTCGTCGCCAAGCCTCCCCCGCGCCATGGCCTCTCTCCAGGACCTCGCGTCGTCGGGGTCGGGGCACATCGGCGACTTCTTCCCGGAGAGCGCCACTGGAGAGCTGCGTGCGGCCCCAGGAGAGGCCCTGTTCGTGGCGGGGGGGCTCGCCTTCGTGGGTCCGACGGACGGGACGATGGTGCCCGTCGATGCCCACGCCTTCGAGGCGATGTCAGAGAACCTGTGGGACGCGGACAAGCTCGCGGCGCTGGTCGATGCGGCCCAAGGGTCAGGGCGCGTCCAGCTCCACCCCGGCTACGTCGACCTGGACCTGGAGGACGGCCAGCTCGTCGCCCAGGTCCGAGACGGGAACCATCGGACCGTGGCGCCGCTGCTCGCTGGGGCCTCGCCCTCCTGGGCGCTCCTGTCCTCCCGGACTCGCCAAGATCTGGACAAGAGCCGGGGAGACCGGGGCCTGGAGGCCCTGTATCGGGCCTTGCGTCGAGCGCAGCGAGAGGCTGGCGCCCCGGAGTTCACGCGACGTCGAGCCTCTCGACTGCGGGGGACCCCGCGTGAGCGCGAGGCGCTGCGGCGCTCCGAGGCCAAGCTGATTGCGCTGCGGGCGCGAGAGGACGCCCTGTACCAGGACCTCTTGAGGACCTGGGGGCCCTACGAGGGCCACTACAGCCTGGAGGAGCAGCTCCAGCGACCTCAGCTCTTCTGGCGGCTGCGGCTGAAAGAGCTGGCTGGTGCCCATGGAGACGATTGGGTGTGGGACACCCCGCTGGCCAGCTCCGACGCCCTGGAGCTGGAGGGGGTCCATCGGCAGCTCCAGGATCTCTCGCCAGCGATGTACGACCTGCGCAGATCCATGGGGCTCAACCCGGTGACCGAGCGGCTGGATCCAGAGACGGGTGAGGTCGTGTTGCGGTGAGGGGGGCTCGCGAGGTAGCCTCGATGACGACCAAGGACGGCGAAAAGCAGTGCTCATCATCACCCTCAGCGCCCTCGTAGCCGCCGCCCTCGACGCGCCCCCTGCGGGTCGATCCCAGCCCGGCGTGACCCCGAGGCGAGCCCGGCGCCGCGCCCCGGGGACCGGAGCCCTCCCGGGGCAGTCCGCTCGCTCTCTCCGGGCTCCGAGCTCAGACCCCTGGGACTGGAGGGCGCCCGAGGCCGTCCGGATGCTCCAGGGGGACCCCGAGAAGCACATCGACTTCCTCGAGCGCA
This sequence comes from uncultured Pseudomonadota bacterium, assembly GCA_937915955.1. GTDB lineage: Bacteria > Myxococcota_A > UBA796 > UBA796 > CAJQPC01 > JAAESX01. The sequence goes on along the minus strand of CALGIB010001002.1, from coordinate 2,039 downwards.
CACGCCCCGAGAAGCCGAAGCCCTACAAGGTCCTGCTCGAGAACGACCCTGGGACCAACGGTCACCTCGTCAACGACATCCTGCAGGACGTCTTCCGCCTCCCTGGAGCTCGGGCCTGGGATGTCCTGATGTCCGCTCACCGAAGCGGGGTCGGCCTGGTCGGCGTCTACGCCAAGGAGGTCGCGGAGACCCTGGCCAGCCAGGCCAACGGCAAGCTCACCGAGGAGGGCTACCCTGGGCTCTTCTCCATCGAAGAAGACGAGTAGTCGTCCCATCGGATACCTGCTGCGCACATGGCGTGAACATGATAGCCTCTCCTGGTAAACGCCGGGAGACAGAGCCATGGGAACGAAAGAGACAAAGACCCTGAGGGTCCCCGCTCACCTCCACGATGAGGCCGAGCGACTCCTTGACCTCGACCTCGACCTCTCGCGCGTGCCCGAGCTGCGGGCCATGGCCTCGGTCGCCGCGCCTGATCTGCTTCGGGCTGCCATCGTGCATGGGCTGGAGGCCATCATGCAGATCGGGCTGGAGGACTTCGGCGCAGACCACCTGATGACCCACTACTGGCAGGCGATGGAGGGGTCGCTTGAGGAGTCCAGGCCGAGCAAGAGGGTCGACATGATCCCCTTTGCCGACGGCCAGAACGTCTGGGAGGCTGTCCTGCAACCCGGCGAGAGGATCCGTCATCTTGTCTTCCTCTGGCAGGGCGCTGACTTCCACATTCGATCCACCATCGACGTGTGCCTCCTCCGCCTCGGCGACGGGCGCTGGGAAGAAGAGGCGGTCCTCGTGAAGCCCGAGTCGAACACCCCCGCGCTCTACTTCCGCGAGTCCCCCAACGCGGAGTCCCCCATCCTCCAGCCCTACACGGCCCAGCGCCTGACCCTGGTGAGGGCCCGCATCACGCCGCCCCCGTCCTGGCGCAACCCGCCCAGGATCCAGCTCATCATCGAGCGGTGTGAGGAGGACACCACAGCTTGCGGTCCCTTGCTCCTCCAGGCTGATCTGACGCTCCCCGTCGGCGCCCCTCCAGCCCCAGGGCTCCACCTCGACGTCTCCAGGCTCCACCTGTCGTCCGACGTCATCAGTGCGCTGGGGCGGGCCAGCTTCAGCGATGGGCAGATCTGGGACCTCGAGCACACTCCCCAGGGCGAGGTCCTGCTGGGCAAGCCGCACGATCCAGGGTGTCCAGCCTGCAAGGATCCACTCTGAGCGGGGCCCTCCGGACCCCTCAGTGACCTCAGCCGCCGTACTGCGGCTCGCCCAGCTCAGCGGCGAAGAGGCCCTCGAGCTCCTCGGTGCGATCCGGCAGCTCAACGGTGGGCGGCTGCTGGGGCGCGGGCTGGTCTTCTGCGAGCCAGCGCTCGATGTCCTCAAGGCCGGCGTCGTCGTCGGACTCACCACCGTATAGCTGGTAGCTGGCCTGGGGGGTGCTGGAGGTCGACTGAGAAAACTCAGCGCTCGGAGACCCCATCCCCGATGGGATCCCCAAACGACGCATCGCGCGCATCGCGCGAGCTTCGCGAGCTGAGAGTGCACCTCGAGGAGGGCTGGCCTCGACCTCCGCGAACATGTCCCCCTCCACCAGGCTATCCATGTACCACTGCACGATCTCGGCCTGGCTCGGGGCCTCAGGCTCCGCGCCGTACCGCATCACGTCGCCACGCCCGAGCTCCTCGGTGTACTTGGCCATGGCCGCGCTGTCCTTGCCGCCGCTATCCCTGTACCACCGGCTCGCGTTGATGATGCCCATGTCCATGCCCGCGCGGATGCCGTGCAGCAGGCACTGCTCCAGGGAGATCTCCTCCAGCTCGGGGTTGGCCAGGATGCGCTCGACCAGATCGCCGGCCTGGCTCGGGGCCTCATCGGCGGCTGGACCCCGCAGGGCTGCCTTAATGGCGGCGAGCCGTTCGGCGTGGGTCGGCGGATCAGGCTCCGCGCCGTACCGCATCACGTCGCCACGCCAGCCCTGCTCACCAGGATCGCCCCAGGTGCCGCGGAGGCCGGTGTCGCGGAAGCCCGAGCCCATCAGGGTC
>CALGIB010001001.1 GCA_937915955.1 uncultured Pseudomonadota bacterium | reverse complement strand
CGTCGGCCGCTGACCATCTCGTACAGGATGGTCCCCAGCGCGAAGATGTCTGCGCGCCGATCCACGGTCGCCGCGTCGCTGATCTGCTCGGGGGCCATGTAGCCGGGCGTACCCATCGTGGTGCCGCCCACGGTGCGGCCCTCGACCTGGGTCATCTTGGCGATGCCGAAGTCCGCGACCTTGGCGATGACCTTGTTGTCTCGCGTCGTCAGCAGGATGTTCCCGGGCTTCAGGTCCCGATGCAGCACCCCCGCCGCGTGCGCCGTGGCCACCCCCGAGAGCACCTGGCCGAAGAGGTCCAGGACCTCGACCAGGTCCATGGCGCCTTCGCGCAGGCAGTCGTCCAGGCTGAAGCCCTCGACGTACTCCATGACCAGCCCGATCTGCCCGCCGTGCTCGACCACGTCGGTGACGCTGACGAGGTTGGGGTGGCGGATGTTGGCCTGGATGCGGCCCTCCTGGAGCAGGCGCTCCGCCAGGCCCGAGCTGTTCACGGTGAGCAGCTTCAGGGCGTGCAGGGTCCCCAGCTGCCGATGGCGGACCTGGAAGACCTGCGCGATGCCGCCCTCGCCCAGCAGGCGCTCGACGCGGAATCGGCCGATGGACTGACCTTCTCTCATGCCCGGATCACTCTACAGGGCGCAGTCGAGGAAGGCCTCGAGCAGCAGCAGATCGTCCTCGTGGACGCCGCCGCCCAGCGGCATGTCGCCCTGCTCGAGCGTGCGCACGCGGATCCGGGAGTCCCACTGGCGCACCTGCTCGAGCGTGTCGAAGGTGAGGTCCTCGGGAGCGCCGAAGCGCTGGGGGGTGTCCGCGGCGTGGCAGGCATCGCAGTAGGTCCGGAAGAAGCCCTGGCCCCAGCTGGACCAGGTGAGCGACCAGCTCTCCTCCTCGGCTCCGCAGGCCGAGTCGGTGAGCGCGCTGTCGGGGGAGCTGGAGCAAGCGAGGAGGAGCAGCATCATGGGCGGATCCAGGTGCCGCGCCGATGCGCCAGGGCTTCTGCCAGGCACTCGGGCGAGGTGATGAGCACGCTGCCGGAGCCCTGCTCGAGGTAGCTGAGCGCCGCCTCGACCTTGGGCCCCATGCTGCCTTTGGGGAACTGTCCGGCCTGGTAGTGAGCCCGCAGCTCCTGGGCGCTCAGCTCGCGCAGCGCGCGCTGGTGCGGGGTCGCGAAGTCGATCATGACCTCGTCGACCCCGGTCAGGATGATGAGCTGGTCGGCGTCCAGCCGGCGAGCCAGCAACGCCGAGGCCCGGTCCTTGTCCACGACGGCCTCGACCGAGACCAGGCCCGCGGGCGTGTCGGCCAGCGGCACGCCTCCTCCCCCGCAGGCCACCACGAGGCAGCCGAGATCCAGCAGCACGGCGATGGCGTCCAGCTCGACGACCTCGGTGGGGACGGGCGAGGGGACCACGCGTCGCCAGCCCCGCCCGGGGTCCTCGCGCACCGTCCAGCCCAGCGTCAGGGCCCGAAGGCGGGCCTCGTCCTCGGTGTAGAAGCGGCCGACGTACTTGCGAGGGTCCTGAAACGCGGGATCGGACAGCTCGACGCGCACGTGCGAGATCAGGCCGACCACCGGGCGGGCCAGGGCGCCGCGGAAGGCCTGCATCAGCAGGGTGCCGATCTCGCCCTGGCTGGAGGCCACCGCCAGGTCCAGGGGGATGCCCGGGATCTCGTCTATGCAGAGGTCCGAGCGCAGCAGGATGCGGCCGACCTGGGGGCCGTTGCCGTGCGTCACCGTCAGGCGCGTCCGGGGCGGGAAGCTGGCCAGGAGCTGGGCCACTTCGCGGGCTCGGGCCGCCTGCTCCTCGACGGTCCCGGTTTCGCCGGGGCGGATGAGCGCGTTGCCACCCAAGGCGAGCACGACGGTGCGGGGGTCGGACACGCGTGTTGATAACCCCCCGTCGCGGAGATAGGAGGCCGCGTGAATGAAACCCCGCTGGTGATGGTCGAGGACGCAGAGGGGTTGCAGGCCGCGCTGCCAGACCTCCAGAGAGCAACGGTCCTGGGCGTGGACACGGAAGCGGACAGCATGCATCGCTACCGCGAGAAGTGCTGCCTCATCCAGATCTCGGATGAGCATCGTGACTACGTCATCGATCCGCTCGCCGGCTTCGACCTGAGCCCGCTGGGCGAGGTCCTCTCGAACCCGGACGTGGTCAAGATCTTCCACGGCGCCGACTACGACGTCGTCTCGCTCAAGCGCGACTTCGGCTGGCACATCGAGAACGTGTTCGACACGATGATCGCTGCGCAGCTCCTGTCCCGGCCTCGGGTCGGTCTGGCGGATCTGGTCGGCGACTTCTTCGGCTACGAGCTGGAGAAGAAGTACCAGACCCACGACTGGGCTCGGCGCCCGCTGCTCGACGAGCACGTGGCCTACGCCCGCGGCGACACCCACTTCCTGCTCGCGATCCGCGAGCTGTTCGTGCGCCAGCTCGAGCGCAAGGGGCTGACGGACATCGCCGAGGAGGAGTTCCAGCTCATCGAGGGCCGCGAGTGGGGTGGCCCCGTCCACGACGAGGCCAGCTTCCTGCGGGTCAAGGGCAGCGCCAAGCTCGATGACACCGGCAAGCGCGTGCTCCGCGCGGTCTGGGAGTTTCGGGACGCTCACGCCGCCCGGATGGACCGCCCCGCGTACAAGGTCATCCCGGACCCTGTGCTGCTGAGGCTCGCCGAGCGCAAGCCGAAGACGGTGGGGCAGCTCGACGACGTGATGCGCGCCCGCTCGACGATGGCCCGCCGCTACGGCTCGGATCTGATCGACGCGGTCGAGCGTGGACTCGAGGACGACCGCGGCATCCCCGAGCCCCAGAAGAAGGTTCGCGCCGGCACCCGGCCCCGCCACGGCGCTCGGGAGACCGACCGGCTGCTGCTGATCCTGAAGGACTGGCGTCAGCGCCTGACCAGGAAGGGCATCCCGCTGGTCATGATCGCGAACAACACGCAGCTCAAGGCCATCGCGGGCTACCGGCCCGAGACGCCGGAGGAGCTCGGCGGCATGGTCGAGATCCGGCAGTGGCAGGTGCGTCGCTACGGCGAGCAGCTGCTCGGGGTCGTCTCGGACTTCGCGTCGGGGCTCCCGGCAGGGTCGGAGTCGGAGAAGGGCTCGACCGGCCGCCGTCGCCGCACCCGCCGCTCGGCCGAGTAGGGATCAGCCCCGGACGGCCGCGACGGCGTCGATCTCGACGCGCACACCCTTGGGGAGCCCGGCGGCCTGCACGCAGGCCCGAGCGGGCGCGTGGTCTCCGAAGGCCTGGGCGTAGACCTCGTTGACGGCGGCGAAGTCGCTCATGTCCTGCAGGAAGACCGTGACCTTCAGGCAGGTGGACAGGCTGGCGCCCGCCGCCTCGAGCACCGCCGACAGGTTCTCCAGGACCAGGCGGGCCTCCTCCCGCACGTCCTGGGTCTGCAGCAGCTGGCCGGTGGCCGCGACCAGCGCGATCTGGCCCGAGCAGTACGCCACGCCGGCGTGTACGACGGCCTGGGAGTAGGGGCCGATGGCGGCCGGCGCCTCGGCGGTCTGGACGATCTTCATGGACTTCTCCGAGCTTGGGGAGGGTGCGACCGGCCAGCTGGGGTGAGCGGGCGCGCGAGCCGGAGGCGAGACGGGACTACGGCGTGTAGACGGCGATGTACGGCAGGTTCCGGAACAGCTCGCCCAGATCCAGCCCGTACCCGACGACGAACTCGTCGGGGATCGTGAAGCCGACGAAGTCGATGTCGACGCCCTCGATCTCGCGGTTGGCCGGCTTGTCCAGCAGGCTGACCGTCTTCAGGCTCTTGGGCCCGCGCACGTCCAGCATCCGGTGCAGGTAGTCCATGGTGAGCCCGGTATCGACGATGTCCTCGATGATCAGGCAGTGCTGGCCCTCGATCGGGTGCCGCAGGTCCTGGGTGATGCGCACCACCCCCGTGCTGCGGGTGCCGCCGTGGTAGCTGCTGACACCCAGGAACTCGACCTTCACGTCCCCGCCGATCGCTCGGACCAGGTCGGCCATGAAGATGAAGCTGCCCTTGAGCACGCCGATCGCGGTGATCGGTTCTTCGCCGTAGTCCTCGCGGATCTGGCGCCCCAGCGTCTTGACGCGCTCTTGCAGCGCCTGCTCGTCGATGAGCACCTTCAGATGGTCCGATCGGTTCATGTCCTACACCCAGGCGTTGTTCATCAGCTCGCCGAGTCCTCCTGCGCCCGGGACGATGTACTGGACCTCGTTCAGGCCCCGCTCCTCGCTCCAGCGAGAGCCTGGACGGCTGTCCAGGACATCGGGTGCAGAGAGCCCGCGATCCAGGCGGATGGCGTAGATGCGGGCGTCCGGCACTGCCGTCATCACCCGCTGGATGAACTCGGGCGTGACGATCAGGTGAATGGAGACCAGGCGCCGCGGCGTGCCCTCCACCTGCTCCTGGTAGATGCGCATCGTCTCGACCATCGATCCGCCCGTGGCGCCCATCGGGTCCGGGATGAAGACGGTCGCGTCCTCCACCGGGCCGCCGATCTTCGAGCCGCTCGTCTCGACGCCGATGACCTGCCCGCCGGGGCCGGTCTTGCGCTCCATGAAGATGTGGTCCTGACGCACGCCCGAGGGCTCGAGCAGGTGATTCAGGGTGTCGAACCAGCGCGCGCCGGGCAGGATGCCGCCGCGGGCGACCGAGGCCACCACCACCTTCTGGGCGCGGTCGATCTCCTCGCCGACGTAGCGCCCCTCGGGGTGGAAGGCGCTCATGCGCGTCGGCAGATCGACCTGCCGGGTGGCCAGCTCGCGGCTGGCGACCGCGGTCAGCAGCCACTCGTAGAGGTGCTCGAGGATCTGGTTGAAGCGCGGCTGGTGCGTCGTGGGCTGGCAGAGCTCGGTCAGCAGCGACATCGCGTAGGGCTGACTGAGGATGTGCACGTGCTCGCCGTAGTCGTGCTCGAGGGCGCCGAAGGGGCGGGGCAGGTGCTGGTACTGGGCGTCGGGATGCATGGGGGGCTCCGGGTCGGGCAGAGCCTACCGGGCGGCTACTCGCCGCGCATCAAGTCCACGCCCCACTGGACGAACTCGAGCAGCTCGGACAGGGTGCCGCCGACGATCAGACGGCCCAGGAAGGGCAGGGGGCCCTCCTCCAGGACCTGTGCGCGGGCGAGCGCCTCGATCACCTCGTCGGTGTCGAGGATGAGCAGCAGCTCGCGGGCCAGCTCGGGCTCGCTCAGCGCCCCACCCAGGGTGTCGAGCAGGCCCAGCTCGGGGTCGGCCTCGACCCAGGTGGGGAAGCGCTCGGGCAGCTCGGCCAGCCGCGCGCTGTCCTCCTGCAGCAGCGCGCCCAGGTTGCCGACGACCTGCCAGGTGCCCTCGTCGACCAGGGCGGTCTGGAGCAGGGGGGCCAGCTGCTCGATCATCGAGCGGCCCTGGCCGTCCAGGCGAGCGACGTCCCGCAGGACGGTCCAGACCGCCTCGAAGTCGAAGGCCTGCACCCCCTCCGGCAGCGTGCCCGGGTCGCCGTCCAGCAGAGGCGGCAGCAGCTCGAAGACGTCGTAGATCAGCCGGGCCGTGCCGACGTCGCGGAGCACCTCCTCGAGCGCCCGATCGGCCTCGAAGGCGTGCACGGTGGCGATGAGGTCCACCAGCTCCGGGATGCGCGAGGTGTCCACCTGGTGCAAGGCCTGCAGCACCAGCAGCAGGCTCACGAGCAGATCGCTCTCGACCGGGTCGGTGAGGCGGTCGATGGACTCGAGGTCGTCCACCATCTGGCGGTCCAGCGGGTCGCAGATGCCCTCGTCGGCGATGGCGTACAGCACGCTGCGGGACAGGCTCGTGCCGAGGACGTCGCCGAGCAGGTCGACGCCGCCCTGGGCGTCCTCGGGGTCGAGCTCCGCCATGGCGCTGAGCAGCGCGACCGAGACATTGTCGATGTGGATCAGGTCAAGCTCGGTGATGACCAGGTCGATGGAGCAGTCCAGCTCGGTGTTCCCGCGGCGGACCAGGCGCAGGAGCGCGACCAGGGCCGAGTCCTCGTCGGCCTCGAGGCTGCCGCCCTCGACGTCCACCTCGGCCAGGTAGAGCAGCTGGGGAGGCAGGGCGCGCAGCCGGTCTTCGCGCTCCAGGCGATCCAGGACGGTCTCCAGCCGCGCGCCGACCTGCTCGTCCTCGAAGAGGACCCGGGCGGGGTCGGCCATGTGCTCGATGGCGGGGCGCCCGTCGCCGCCGGTCTCCACCAGCAGCTTGTCGGCCAGGTCCCGCAGGCTGTCGCCCGAGGCCTCGGCCCAGCGGTCGTTCTGGGGCGAACGGGCCCGCTCGATCGCGTCGCCCAGGTGCTCGGGCAGGTCGCGCACGGTGTCGCCCCAGGTCGGGTCCCGAGACAGCGCCGCCGCGCTGTGGACGGCGCGCAGCAGCCGCCGATCGACCAGAGCCTGGCCGAGGGGCTCCAGGGCCTCGAGATCGTCGTCGAGGGTGGCGCCGGCGACGTGGTGCAGCGCGGGCAGCAGGGGGCGGACGAGGCCGCCCTCGAGCGAGGAGGCCGCCGCGAGATCGAGCTCGTCGAGCTGATCGAAGGGCCGGCCGTAGAGCAGCTCCGCGGCGAGCTCGGCCAGCCAGGTCAGCTCGCCGGATTCGAGCAGCTCCAGGCTGGTCTGAAGGACGCTCGCCAGGGAGAGGTCCGCCTCCGGCAGGCGGTTCACCGCCCGCGCCAGCGGGAGCCCGGCCGGCTCATCCTCGCGGGTCAGGCCGTCCAGGCTGTCCACGGTGTCCGCGAAGGGCTGGAGCGCGCCCTCTCGGTTCAGGCACGTGAAGGCGTCGTGCAGCTCCTGTGTGCTGCTCTCGTCCAGTCCGTCGAGCAGATCCACGGCGTAGCAGGGACCGCCGGGGCCGGTCCCGTCGAGCCAGTCGCTGGGGCCGTGGCCGGCTGGAGCGCAGGCCAGCAGGAGCGCGAGCAAGGGGCTCTAGTCGAACAGGTAGCGCACACCGACCGTGCCGCTGGCGCCGTGGCGCAGGCCCTTGCGGTAGCGGGCCTGGTAGACGACCTCGGCGTTGATCTGCACCCGCTTGTTCAGCGTGTAGTGGGCGCCCGGGCCCACCTCGACCAGCAGGAACTCGCTGCTGTCGGGGGTCATGAAGGCCGCGCCGACGTTGGTGATGGCGCTGAGCTGGAAGCCCAGGGGCTCGCCCCAGAGGCGCCACTGGACGCCGGCGGTGGCCAGACCCATGCCCTTGCTCTGCTTGCGGTAGGCGTAGGTCAGCTCGCCCTCGGCCTGGCCGGCCGTGCTGCCGTCCTCGGACACCGCCTTCTGGCCGATGCCCTCGTCGGTCTGGGCGGCGTCGCTCTGGTACCAGAACTTGGCGGTGCCGACGTAGTTGTCGTCCCGGTCGCCCAGGATGCCCTGCAGGCCGAAGCCGTAGTTGGGGCGCATCTGGTCGTAGATGTAGGTGTTCTGGATCCGCTCGGTGTCGGACAGGTCGTACGCGTAGAAGCGGTCCTGGTGGGTGCCGCCGTTGACGATGACGCCCATGCCGCCGGCCAGCGCGGGCGCGGAGGCGAAGACGGCGGTGGCGAGGAGGCTGGCGCCGAGAGCGGCGGTGGTCAGACTACGCATGGAAACCTCGGTGACCCGTGGACGATCGAGTGTCGGCGATGGAGCCGGCCGTCAACGGGGAACAAGACGACGCTGTATAGCGCAGTTGGCGGCTCGCTGAAAGCCCTGGCGGCTCGCTTCTGACCCCGGCTTTGCCTCAGCGGCCGCTGTCCTGGAGCCCCGAGTCCGGCCCGGCGGTGTCCACGGTCGCCTCCAGCACCTCGATCGAGGTCCCCTCGCTGCCCCCGTGGGCGTTGAAGAGCACGACCCCGTGGGTCCCGGCGGGCACCTCGGGCACGACGAAGACCAGGGTCTCCACGCAGGCGTCGCGGCACTCGGCGTCGCAGGCGTCGCAGTCCTGGCCGCAGGCCTCGCAGCTGTTGGCGCCGCGGCAGGTGTCGCAGGCCTCGCAGCTGCTGCGGTCGATGCTGGTCACCACGGCCTCGACGCCGCCTACGCGGAGCGCGCTGTCCTGCAGCTCGGTCAGGGGTGTGGCCGTCAGGGTCACGCTGTCGCCGGCCCGCGCGCTGGCAGGCTCGAGGCCCAGCAGGTCCACGGTGCAGGTAGGGAAGGCGATCTCGGCCGTGTCGGCGCAGGCCATCAGGAGCAGGAACATCACATGCCCCCGGTCAGCCACTCTTCCGAGCTCATCTGTCCCTCGGCGGCGCCGCTGCGCTCAGGGATCGTGCCCGGAACAAAAGGCATTCCACGTCCTCCGGAGCGCACCTTGCCGGTGGACTCGTCGATGCTGGCCCACTGTGCGTCGGGGATCTCGGGGAAGTCCCGATCGATCTCCTTGGGCCACGCCGCCTTCATGTACTCCATCCACATCGGCAGCGCGATGCGACCGCCCGTGCTGCTGGTGCCCATGCTGCGCGGGGTGTCGTAGCCGGCCCAGGCCGCGGTGATCACGCCGGGCGAGAAGCCGACGAACCAGGCGTCCTTGAAGTCGTTGGTCGTGCCCGTCTTGCCCGCCACGTGGACGCCCAGCTGGTTGGTCGCCGCGCCGGTGCCCGCGCTGGCCACCTCGTGCAGCAGCCAGGTCGTGATGCCGGC
>CALGIB010001000.1 GCA_937915955.1 uncultured Pseudomonadota bacterium | reverse complement strand
CGAGGCTGGCGGGCAGGGCCAGCGCCAGGGCCATGACCAGCCCCGTTCTGGGCCCGTCCCAGGCCAGGCCGAGCAGGAAGACCGCCGCGAGCGCGGCCGGCCAGCCGCGTACGCTCACTCGAAGGCTTCGTCCGCGACACCCAGGGTGAAGCGGTACCAGAGGCCGGGACCACCCACCCCGTCCGCGTCGAACACGCGCAGGTAGTAGCGGCCCTCGTCGAAGGGGCCCTTCTGGCTGATGTCGTCCATCGAGTCGTCCTCGTAGTCCTGGCCCTCCTCGAGCAGCTGCCCCTCGGCGTCGTAGAGCTCGAGCTCGCCGTCGATCAGGCTGCCCAGCGTGGCGGCCGTCCCGTAGACGTGCAGGTACTGCCCCTGGCGCAGGTCCACGGCGAACCAGTCCTCGTCGCTGGCGCCGTCCGCGGTGCCCCAGGCGTAGGCCTCGTCTGCGCCGCTGCTCGGGTTGGTCTGCGGCTCGAGCAGCTGGGCGTTGCCCTGGCTGTCGTTGGGCTCGGCCTCGACCTGGTAGCTGTAGCCCTGGCTGTAGGCGCGCAGGAAGAGCATGCCCCAGTGCTCGATGCTGCCGGTGGCGTTGCTGTCCTGGATGTGCACCAGGGCGCCGCCGCCGTCGACCTCGGGGTAGAGCAGCGCGCCGCCGGGGCCCAGGTCGTCCTTGCTGCCGAGGAGCTGGCCGCTGGTGTCGTAGAGCTCGATGATCGGCTCGGCGGCCGAGTTCACCTCGAAGTCCGTCGCGTCGAGGACCAGGGGGCACTCGTCGTAGGGCAGGGTGAGCTCGATCCAGTCCTCGTCGCGGTCCTCCTCGAGCACCCAGCCGACGGCGTAGAAGGTGGTGCTGCCCTCGACGTCGACCACGCCACCGGGCTCGGACCGCGAGTCCTCCTCGTCGACGCCGCGCGTGAAGCTGGTCCACTGCACGGTGTAGGCGTAGCCCGAGGAGCCGGCCTCGCTGGCCTCGCTGACCTCGACCGTCCAGGTGCCCGCCACCGGAAGCCAGGCGTAGAGCACGCTGTCGTAGGTGGCGACGCTGCCCAGCGGGTGCTCGTCCTCCATCGCGTGGTAGCTGCCGTCGGGGCGATACAGCGTCAGCACCGTGCTCATGTCCTCGCTGTCGCTGACCGTGTGCACCCGGGTGAAGCGGGGCTCGTCGACCACGAAGGAGAAGTAGTCGCGGTCCCCGTCGGACTGCAGCCGCCCCGTGGCCTCTTCGTCCAGCTCGATGGGCTGGGCCTCCTCGGGGCTGTTGTTCCGGTCGCCGTTGACGCACTCGTCGGACTCGCAGATCTGCCAGCTGCTGCAGTCGGTGTCCTCGACGCAGGGCTCGGGCTCGGGCTCCGGGTCGGGCTCCCACCCGGAGTCCTTGGGGTCACCGTTGCATGCCAGGGCGAACAGGATCGGCGTCACGAGGGCCTCCGCGCTGCGAGGAATCGGGAGGAGCGTAGCTTGCCGCGCGAGCTGACGTGGTTAGTTCGCGGGCCCCCTGGACCCGACCCCCGGAACACCATGCCTCTTCGACGCGCGCTCACCGGCATCCAGCCCAGCGGGGTCCCCCACATCGGGAACCTCAAGGGCATGATCGAGCCGGCCGTGCAGCTGCAGGAGACGCACGAGCCCTTCTACTTCATCGCCAGCTACCACGCGCTGACGACCACGAAGGACCCACAGCTCCTGCGCGAGTACCAGCTCGAGGCCGCGACCAGCTTCCTGGCCTTCGGTCTGGACCCCGGCGTCGCGGCGCTCTTCCTGCAGCAGGACGTGCCCGAGGTCTGCGAGCTCTCGTGGATCCTGGCCTGCCACGTGAACACCGGCGTGCTCGAGCGCGCCCACGCCTACAAGGCGGCTCGGGACCTGGGTCGCGAGATCAACCTGGGCACCTTCAGCTACCCCGTGCTGATGGCGGCGGACATCCTGCTGTACGACAGCCACGCGGTGCCGGTGGGCAAGGACCAGAAGCAGCACGTCGAGATGGCCCGCGACATGGCGGCCGGCTTCAACCACCGCTACGGCGCGGACATCTTCGTGCTGCCCGAGCCCCTGATCCGGGAAGAGGTCGCGACCGTGCCGGGTCTGGACGGGCGCAAGATGTCGAAGTCCTACGGCAACACCATCCCTCTGTTCCTGCCGCCCAAGAAGCTGCGCAAGCTGGTGATGAAGGTCACCACGGACAGCAAGGGCGTGGACGAGCCCAAGGATCCGGAGGCCTGCAACGTCTTCGCGCTGTACAAGTTGTTCGCCGACGAGGCCGACCAGGAGGCTCTTGCAGGCCGCTACCGCGCCGGCGGCATGGGCTACGGGCACGCCAAGCAAGAGCTCTTCGAGCGAATGGACGCTTTTCTCGAGGGCCCCCGAGCCCGCTATTCGGAGCTCCAGGCCGAGCCCGATCGGGTCGACGCGGTGTTGGCCCAGGGCGCCGCAAAGGCCCGCAGGGTCGCGCGGAGCACGATCGAGCGGGTCCGCTCGGCCACCGGTTTGAGTCTCGCGCGTTAATTCACACTCGTTTTGCTGTCCCGTCGCTCACACTTTCTTGACAAATAAAGCGAGCATTCACCTGTAGAACGCCCGCTGCAACCAAGCTTCGCCGGCCTCCTAGGCATCCCTCCGGCGAAGAGCACGATTCCATCGAGATGAGCCGCCTTCGACCGTGGCACCCCAGGAGCATGAATGGCCTCGACTCGTTCCCGATTCGGCAGCGGCAACCCCTTTGGCGAGCGCTCGACGTTCCGGGGTGAGCGGCTGACCGCGGAGGAAGAGAAGGAGATGGCCCGGAAGATCCGTCGCGCCGAGGACGCTGCGCGTGACGCGATCATCGAGATTCCGGGAGCTCGCTCGATCATCGGCCGCCGCCCCGACCGGGCCGAGCGCACCCGCGCCGGCGCCGTCAGCCGCCTCGAGGAGGCGGTGCAGGAGGTCGTCAAGGCCAGCAAGTCCAACAACGAGCTGCGCACGTCGGCCCGTCGGGCCTCTGGAGCCTGGCAGGAGGCGGAGAACCTGCGCTGGCGGCTGGCCATGTCCGGCCGCCGCATCGCCCACGGCGAGGCGCGCAAGCTGGCGGGTCCGTTCATGGACGAGGAGGACCTCGTCCAGGAGGGCTACATCGGGCTGCTGCGGGCCGCCAAGCGCTTCGACCCCGACCGCGGCATCCGCTTCAGCACCTACGCCCGCTGGTGGGTCCGGGCCCAGATGACCCGCGCCATCGACCACACGGGGCGCCCCGTACGCCTCCCGGGCTGCGCGGTCGAGCAGACCCGAAACCTGCGCAAGGCCATGAAGCGCTTCGAGAGCGGCGGCATCGAGTACAACATCCAGGACCTCGCCGACGAGGTCGGGATCGACAAGGAGCGCGCCGAGCTGCTGCTGTCCCAGGGCAACACCATCTCGCTCGAGCAGCCCGTCGACGACGGCCCGCGCCCCCGCCCGCTCGAGCGCTTCCTGTCTGACGACGACGCCCCGCAGCCCGACGGCGAGGCGATGCAGGCCCAGGAGCTGGGTCGCATGCACCGCGCCTTCTCCTCGGTCCTGTCCGACCGCCAGCGCTTCGTGCTGACGCGACGCTACGGACTGGACGACGGTGAGTTCCGCACCCTGTCCGAGGTGGGCAAGGAGATGGGGCTGTCGCGAGAACGTGTGCGGCAGATAGAGCGTGAGGCCTTGATCCGTCTGCGTGACCACAGCGGCATTCGGGACAGCGGCTTCATGCGTCAGCTGCGGCAGATGGCCGGCTACGCGATGGCTTAGGGGCCTCGGCCCGTGGTGGCCCTGGAACCTGAGCGCTCGACGCCGCCGTACAAAACCTCACGTGCACGTGAGGTTTTCACTTGAATCCTCGTAGAGCGCAGCTATGGTGATGACCATGAAGCGCCGAACACCCGACCTCGACCTGGTCCGCCGCTACCTCGACCAGGGCGACAACTCTGCCTTCGGGCAGATCTACCGGCGCTACAGCGCCGACGTCCACCGGGCCATGTCCCGGGCCCTGTCGGGCTTCTCTTCGGCCGAGGTCGACGAGTTCGCGCAGGAGCTCTGGGCCCGCGGGCCCGCGCTGATGGAGCCCTTCGACCCGGAGCGGGGCACGCTGCGCACCTACCTGGTCGTGCAGGCCACCTGGGGCGCTCGCTCGGCCGAGGCCAAGCGGATGCGCCACCACGCCAGCCGCCGC
>CALGIB010000999.1 GCA_937915955.1 uncultured Pseudomonadota bacterium | reverse complement strand
GTTGCCTACATCAAGGGACACAAGCTCGGAGTCGAGGTTGCCGCTGGCCGGCAGCCCCGCCCCGACTGGCACAAGTAGAACGGACGCTTCTGATGCAGATTCTCACCGCACCCCTCGTCATCGCTGACCTCGACCTCGTGAAGGTCGTCCTCTGGAAGAAGGCGATCGAGCAGGTCATGGGCAAGGCGTCCAAAGAGGACGCCGGGCACCTCGGGCAGCTGCTCGACTTCCTGCACGAGCTCCATGACGCCCATCCCGACCTGGAGAGCACCGCGGTAGCGGCCGCGGCCCTGACTGGCGAGGACGCCAAGGACGACCAGGCTCCCGACGCCGTTGACCCCGACTTCGACCCCATGGCCATGCGCCACTGCTCCCAGGTCGGCCCCTTCAGCACGGAGGTGCCGTCGAGCACGGAGTTCGGCAAGAAGTACGACGTGCAGTACACGGCCTACGGCAAGTGGATTTGCACCTGCCCCAACTTCCAGCAGCGGGGCAGCGTCTGCAGCCACATCAACAAGGTGCAGTCCGAGCGGTGCGACTGGCACCAGCTGCTCCACGGCGACGTCGCCAAGGCCCCTGACTACAAGTGCCCCAAGTGCGGCGGCACGACCTACGAGGTGTAGAAGATGGACGAAGACGACCTGTACGCGAGCCTCGTGCTCCCGTGGGAGGCGGAGGACTCCTCCTCCCTGAGCATCCAGGGCGCGGACGACCTGGACGCTGCCCTCCTGGCAGCGGACCTGGACTGGGAGGCGGACAGCCGCCCCCTGCTCTACCGCGACCCGGATGACAAGAAGAACCTGATCGAGGTGGAGACCCACAAGGCGGTGGTGCGCGAGGACACGCTGGACCTGATCGGCGTGGTCGGTGTCAACTACGAGATCGTGCAGAACCGAGAGGCCCTGTCCCTGCTCCGCGGCATCGCGGGGCGGGGCAAGGACCTCACCTTCAACCGAGGAGGCACCTTCAACAACGGCAGCCTGGTCTGGGTGATGCTGAGCATCGACGACTTCCTCATCGAGCCCGTGCCCGGCGATGTCATCGTGCCCTACATCGTGATCTCCAACAGCCACGACGGCACGCAGGGAGTCCGAGCCACCTTCGTGACCCACCGGCAGGCCGGGCTGGGCATGCACCACGTCGGGAAGGGGCTGAGCTTCAGGCACACCAAGAACGTGGTGGATCGGATGGAGCGAGGTGAGAACGTGCTCGCTGCGGGCATGGACGCCTTCGAGCGCTTCCAGGACTTCGCCATGGACCTCGCACAACACCCGATGCTCGCCGAGGACTGGGAGGCGTTCCTGGACGACTTCGTGCCCCCGCCCGACGAGGACAACCTGCGCCCTGGAAGGAGGAACAAGGCCCGCGACACGCTGACCACGCTCTTCCTGAGTGGGCCAGGCACTGAGATCCCCGGGGTCAAGCACACCCGCTGGGCAGCTCTCAGCGCGGTGTCGACGTGGCTCACTCACTTCGCATCGAGCCGCGGTGGTGAGGGGGCCCTGAACTCGCTGTGGTTCAAGACCAACGCGAACAAGCTGGAGCACGCAGGGCAGCTGCTCCGCAAGATGAAGCACAAGCGCTGATCACAGCTAAGCAAGGAGGCCGCCCGAGAGGGCGGCCTCCTTGTGAAGGGGAGCTTGTTTAGAGGATCGCTTTATGAAAGGATCGACGCTGATCCTTACTTAGCGTCGGGCGGGGTGGGCTTGCCCTCGATGATCTCGC
>CALGIB010000998.1 GCA_937915955.1 uncultured Pseudomonadota bacterium | reverse complement strand
CGAGCTGGTCTCGCTCGAGCGGCAGCTCCACAGCGGTCGGGCCCAGCACAACCCGGGCCTGGACCCGCGCCGGGCGGACACCCTGCCCTGGGGCGCCACCGCGCTGAGGGCCTCGCTGCAGCTGCTGGACATCCACGGCTGGACGACCAGCCAGGCCGCGCTACGCTCGGGGCTGCTACAGGATCTGCTCACAGAACCCTGGAGGGCACCGTGTCCCTGAGCTTTCTGGCGAGGCTGGACGCTCGCAAGCGCGCGGCCGACTACTACCAAAACCTGGGAGATGCCTTCGAGGCGGCCTCCGGGGGCTCCGGCTACCTGAACCTGGGCCTCTTCGAGGGCTCGGACGAGCCGATCGCGGCGGCCCAGGAGCGCCTGGTCGATCTGTTGGTCGAACCTCTGCCTCGCAGCGGACGCTGGCTGGACGTGGGCTGCGGCCTCGGCGGACCGGCCCTGCGTTGGGTCGAGCGAAACCCCGACGTCGAGGTCACGGGCCTCAACCTGTCCGTCGAGCAGCTGGCGCGCTGCCCCAGCCACCCTCGCCTGCGCTTCGTCGGCGGGGACG
Source organism: uncultured Pseudomonadota bacterium (assembly GCA_937915955.1). Classification (GTDB taxonomy): domain Bacteria; phylum Myxococcota_A; class UBA796; order UBA796; family CAJQPC01; genus JAAESX01. Next base: position 10,348 of record CALGIB010000998.1, on the reverse strand, counting down.
CCGACCGCATGCCCTTCGTGCATGGCGGCTACCAGGCGGTGCTCAGCCTCGAGGCGGCCTTCCACTTCCGGGACCGGCTCCAGTTCCTCCAGCAGGCCTGGCGCGCGCTCGAGCCGGGCGGCTGGCTGACGCTCACCGACATCGGCGTGCGCGAAGGACAGCTGCGGCTCTACGACGGGCTGCTGGCCCGAGGGGCGCGACGCATGCTCGGCGCCGAGAGCCTGATCCAGGCCGGGGACTGGCGAAACCTCCTGGGTCAGGTCGGCTACGTCGGACTCCAGGTCCAGGACCTCGGCGCTCGCGTCTGGCCCCACATGCGCCGCTGGACCCAGGCCGTCGAGGGCGCCCCGATCGGCTACGGTCAGCTGGCGAGGATCGGCGCCCGGTACCTGGCCGAGGGCGGCAAGGACACGCCGCTGGCCTACCTGCTGATTCGTGCGCGAAAGCCGGAGACGGCGCCGCCGCTGGACGCGCCCCTGCGTTAGTCCGGCTGGCCTGAGCGGGGCCCGGCCCCCGGAGGATCCATGGCCGTCAGTCGCGCCTCGGTCGTCGACCAGAACTTCACGCAGGTCGTCGCCTCGCTGAGCCCAGCGAGCCCCCGCACCGACCTGGACAGCCCCGTGCGCCCCGGCGCCCGACTGACCGCCCGCGGGGCCCTGCAGCTCTTCGAGTCGATGCTGTCCAGCCGACACCTCGACCTGGCCAGCCGCGATCTCAAGGCCCGCGGCGAGAGCTTCTACACCATCGGCGGCAGCGGGCACGAGGCCAACGCCGCCGTGGCGGCCGCCCTGCGACCCACCGACCCGGCCTTCCTGCACTACCGAAGCGGCGGCTTCTACCAGGAGCGGGCCCGCCAGGTCCCCGGCACCTCGCCGCTCTTCGACGTGCTGCTGGGCTGCGCCGCCAGCGCCGACGAGCCCATCGCGGGCGGGCGGCACAAGGTCTTCGGCAGCCTGTCGCTGAACATCCCTCCGCAGACCTCGACCATCGCCAGCCACTTGCCCAAGGCCCTGGGCGCCGCGCTGACCATCGACCGCTGCCGCCGCCTCTCCCTGCCCTTGGACATCCCCTACGACAGCATCGCGCTGTGCAGCTTCGGCGACGCCTCGAGCAACCACAGCACTGCCACAGGCGCCATCAACGCCGCCTGCTGGGCCAGCTTCCAGAACGTGCCGGCCCCGGTCCTGTTCCTCTGCGAGGACAACGGTCGCGGCATCAGCGTGAACACCCCCAAGGGCTGGATCCACGCGAACTGGAGCCGGCGCCCCGGCCTGGCCTACTTCTACGGCGACGGCCTGGATCTGGTCGACGCCTACCGCGCCGCCACCGAGGCGGTCGAGCACGTTCGCCGGACGCGCAAGCCCGCCTTCCTGCACCTGCGGGTCGTGCGCATGCTCGGGCACGCCGGCAGCGACGTGGAGCAGCTCTACCGGACCGCCGCCGAGATCGAAGCGGACGAGGCGCTGGACCCGGTGCTCTCGACGGCTCGCATGCTCATCGACGAGGGCTGGCAGTCCCCCGGGCAGATCCTGGCGCTGAACGAGGAGCTGCGCGAGCGCTGCGCCGCCCTCGGCGAGGAGGCCATCTCGCGGCCCAAGATCGAGACCGCCGAGCAGGTCGTCCGGCCCCTGGCGCCCATCGACGAGCAGGCCCTCCAGGCCCACCTGCGCCAGCCCATGGACCTGGCGGCCCGCAAGGCCTTCTGGGGCCCCCGCCTGCCCGAGGACGACCGCGCCCGGCACCTCGCCATGCAGCTCAACCGCTGCCTGGGGGACGCGCTCGTGCGCTACCCCGAGGCGCTGATCTTCGGCGAGGACGTGGCCCGCAAGGGCGGCGTCTACCACGTCACCGCGGACCTCACGAAGAGGGCCGGCGTCGCCCGCGTCTTCAACACCCTGCTGGACGAGCAGTCCATCCTGGGCCTGGCCCTGGGCGCCGCGCAGCTGGGCTGCCTGCCCATCCCCGAGATCCAGTACCTGGCCTACCTGCACAACGCCGAGGACCAGCTCCGGGGCGAGGCCGCCACGCTGCAGTTCTTCAGCCAGGGCCAGTTCCGCAACCCGCTGGTCATGCGCATGGCCACCTACGCCTACCAGAAGGGCTTCGGCGGGCACTTCCACAACGACAACTCGATCGCGGTGCTCCGCGACATCCCCGGGCTGATCATCGCCTCGCCCAGCCGCGGAGATGACGGGGTGGGCATGCTGCGGACCTGCCTGGCGCTGGCCAAGACGAGCGGCTCGGTGGTGGCCTTCCTCGAGCCCATCGCGCTGTACATGACCAGGGACCTGCACGAGCCCGGCGACGCGCTGTGGTCCACCACCTACGAGCCCACCCACCACGTCCCGCTGGGGCGCGGGCGCACCTGGGGCCAGGGCCAGGACCTGACCCTCGTGAGCTGGGCCAACGGCCTGTGGATGAGCCTGCGGGTCGCCAAGCGGCTGGAGGACGAGCACGGGATCCGCTGCCGCGTGCTGGACCTGCGCTGGCTCGCGCCGCTGCCCGTCGAGGACCTGCTGCGCGAGGCCAAGGCCACCGGAAGGGTGCTGGTCGTCGACGAGACCCGCAAGACGGGCGGCGTGTCCGAGGCCCTGTTCGCCGCGCTGGTCGAGGGCGCGTTCACCGGCCCCATGAAGCGGGTCTGCGGGCACGACACCTTCATCCCCCTGGGCGCGGCCGCGAACCTGGTCCTGGTGCAGGAGCAGGACATCTTCGACGCCGCGCTGGAGCTCAGCCGATGACCGGACCGATGCGCCTGATGCTGCTCTGCCCGGGCCGAGGCAGCTACGGCCGCGAGCAGCTGGGCAGCCTCCCCTCGGACTCCCCGGTCCTGGACGGCCTGGACGCCTTCCGCGCGGACCTGGGCCGCGCCACGCTGCGCCAGATGGACAGCGCGGAGCGCTTCGGCAGCAAGCTGCACGTGGCCGGCGAGAACGCCTCGATCCTGACCTTCGGGGCCACGCTGGCCGACCTCGAGGCCCTGGACCCGAGCAAGGGCCGCCTGGTCTGCGTCGCTGGCAACTCGATGGGCTGGTACACGGCGCTAGGCGCCTCGGGGGCGCTGCCGCTGCCCGAGGCCGCGCGGCTCGTCGAGACGATGGGCGGCTACCAGGCCGGCAACGTCCTGGGCGGGCAGGTGCTCTACCCCACCACCGACGAAGACTGGCGCCCCGACCCCCTGCTCCAGCGCTCCGTGGACGAGGCCCTGACCTGGCCCGGGGTCGAGCTGTCCATCCGGCTGGGCGGCGTGGCCGTGCTCGCCGGCCCCCGCGAGGCCGTGCGGCGCCTGCTGAGCGAGCTGCCCGAGCTGGTCCGCGGGCCCCGGAGCTTCCCCATGCAGCTGCCGCTGCACTCGGCCTTCCACACCTCGGTGATGCAGGGCGCCTCCGAGCGGGCCGCCCAGGAGCTCGGCGACCTGGACATGCGCAGCCCCCTGCTGCCGCTGATCGACGGCCTGGGTCGACTGCACGCGCGCTGGGCCGACCCCGCGCTGCTGCTCGACTACACGCTGGGCGCGCAGGTCACCGAGACCTTCGATCTGTCCGCCTGCCTCCGGGCGGGCCTCCAGGACTACGCCCCCGACGCCGTGCTGCTGCCCGGCCCCGGCGAGACTCTGGGGGGCGCGGTCGCCCAGGTGATGATCGGGCTGGGATGGCGAGGCCTGCGCGACCGACAGGACTTCTTCGAGGCCCAGTCCGGCCCGCGGCCCGTGGTCGTCTCGATGTGTCGTCCGGATCAGCGAGCCTGGGTCGCGTGAGCGAGCTCCGCGAGCGCCTGATCGAGTGTCTGGCGCTCAAGGCCCTGCCCCGTGCAGGCTGGGCGCGGGCGGGCATCCCCGGGCCCGAGTCCGTGGCCGCGCACTCCTGGGGAGTGGCCTGGCTGGTGCTGGTGCTCTGTCCCGAGGAGCTGGATCGCGGCAAGGCGCTGGCCATCGCGGTGGTGCACGACCTGGCCGAGGTCCGGGTCGGCGACCTCACCCCGCAGGACGCGGTGCCCGACAAGGCCCGCCTCGAGACCGCGGCGCTCTCGGAGCTCGTCGGGCCGCTGCCCGGGGCTGCCCGGCTCGAGGCCCTCTTCGCCGACTACGGGGTCAGCCCCGAGGGCCGCTTCGTGAAGGCCTGCGACAAGCTGGACATGGCGCTGCAGGCGGCGGCCTACCAGCGCGCGACCGGCCAGGACCTGAGCGAGTTCGTGGACTCGGCGCTGGCCGGGCTGCCCACCGGGCTGCTCACCGAGCTGGCCCGTCAGGCCGGGAGGTAGAATCCGGCCCCTGGAGGCTCGATTCTGCTGCTGCTCGCCACCCTCGCCTGCCGCAACAAGGAGCTCCCCAATGACACGGGCTCCCTGGGCGTGGACTCGGATCCGCCCGTCTCCGACCTGGACGGCGACGGCTTCGACGCCAACGAGGACTGCGACGATCAGAACCACGCCGTCTACCCCGGCGCGACACCGACGTCACGGACACCGACGGCGACGGCACCCGGGACTGCGACGACGAGGACATCGACGGCGACGGGCTTCGCAACGACTGGGACGCCGACCCTGCCGACGACGGCGTCGTCCGGGGCCCCAGCGCCGGCCTGGGCGGGGACGGCGCGATCAAGGTCGCCTCGGACACCACCTGGGAGGACTGGACGCTGCTCGACGGCGGGGCCACCGCAGGGGACACCCTCGTCGACGTGGACGACGCCAGCTCCCTGGCCGCAGGCGACGAGGTGCTGGTGCTGTCCCAGCAGGGCAGCGACGCTGGCACGCACGAGCTGGTCTTCGTCAGCGCCGTGACCAGCAACACCCTGACCCTCGAACCCGCGCTGGCCTTCGACTACGACGGCTCCAGCGTGGTCCTGGTCCAGCGGGTCCCGCACGCCACCGACTTCACGCTGTCCTCGGGCTCCACGCTGGACGCCAGCGGCTGGGCAGGCTCCGGCGGCGGCGTGCTGCTGCTGCGGGCCACCGGGGACGTGGACATCTCCGGCACCATCGACCTCACGGGCCTGGGGTTCCGGGGCGGCGACGGCGTCGCTGGCAACGGCAGCGACCCCGACCAGGGCGAATCCCACGGGGGGCTGGGGGCCAGCGGGGACACCAGCGCCAACGACGGGGGCGGCGGCTCCCCCGACACCGAGTCCGACGGCAGCTCCAGCAGCAACGTGGCCGGAGACGGCGGCGCTGGCGGCGGCTTGGTGGCCATCTGGGCCGGCACGAGCCTGGACGTCAGCGGCAGCAGCGTCTCGGCTCAGGGCGGAGCGGGCGGGGCCAGCGCCTGGCACAGCGGCGTGCCCTACGGCTCGGCATATGGCGGAGACGGGGGCGAGGGGCGGATTCGACTCGAGTACGACAGCCTGGACGGGACCAGCTACCCCTCGGGCGACGAAACGGTCACCGAGCCCGACGCGGGCTCCTCGGCCGCGTGGGAGGACTGAGATGACCCTGTTCGAGAAGATCATCGCGCGGGAGATCCCCGCCGACATCGTGTACGAGGACGCCTGGACCGTGGCGTTTCGAGACATCAACGCGCAGGCCCCGACGCACATCCTGGTCGTGCCGCGCAAGCCCATCGCGAGCGTCGCCGAGGCCAGCGCCGAGGACGCCGAGGTGCTGGGGCGTGTGCTGCTGGCCGCCAAGGCGGTGGCCGAGCAGGAGGGCTTGGAGACCGGCTATCGACTGGTCATCAACAACGGCTTCGACGCCGGGCAGACGGTCTTCCACCTGCACTGCCACCTCATCGGCGGGCGCGCGCTGACGTGGCCGCCGGGCTGAGTCCGGGCCCGTCCGGTGGCGCGACGGGGGTCAGCGCTTTAGAAACACTGCCCTTCCCCCGGAGGACCAGGAGTTTCTGTGGCGACCTTCGATGCCGGTGTTCATGTCGAAGCCTTTGAGAACATGGAGAAGGGCACGAAGACGGTCTACGCCGTGCCCGCGACCCTCGAGTACAGCATGATCTGCTCGGGCGACCGCCTCGAGTTCGGCTCGCTGGGCTCCATCACGATCGGCATGGTGCGCCGCTACCCGAACCTCGAGGAGCTCTGCGAGGCCGAGGGCTGGAGCAACCTGGTCCCCGAGGTCGCCGACCAGGAGGCCGCGATCGTGGCCGTCCGCGGCATCGTCGAGTGGGACGACAAGGTCGAGGCCGACTGCGGCGTGCTCAGCCTGCGCGTCCGCGAGGTCCGTCGCAAGCTCTAACCGGGTGTGAACGGGGCCCGCCGGCGCCGGTTCAAGATAGCGGGGCTCAGTAGTCCGCGGTGATCGGCAGCAGCAGCATGCCGCCCTGGTACTTGGGGCCCGCCACGATGAAGGTGCCGCCTCGCTTCACCGACACCGTGGTGTCGACGAGCTTCTTGTCGGCCTTGTACATCTGCACCCGCAGACGCGCCTTGCTCTCGTCCTTGCTCAGCAGCGTGACGGTGACCTTGCGACCCCCCTCGATCGCGAAGCTGGTGGACTTGTCCTGAGCCAGCGCGTCCCGCTCGGTGCTGATCACCTCGTAGCTGCTGTACTTCAGGAACTCGAGGTGCCGCTCCAGCTTCTCCAGCTTCGGATCGACGAAGACCTTGCCGTCGGTGGCGTGCACCACCATGACCTGGACCTTGACCTGACCCTCGGCGGGAGCCTTGGCCTTGGCCTTGGGTCCCTGGGCAGCCTTGGGGCCGCCCTGTTGGGCGAGGGCCTCGGGGGCCTGGGCGAGTCCGAGGACCAGCATCAGCGTCAGTGCAAGCTTCTTCACAGTGTCGCTCCTTCGTCGCCCTCGTCGATCATCAAGAACATCGGGGCGCCATCCTCGATCTGGAAGACCTGCACCATCACGTCGTCTGCGGACTCGAGCTCCTCGACCTCGGCGTCGTTGACCTCGAGGAACTCCATCGCGCCCGTGTCGCCCGGCTCGGTGACGAGCGCCACGCGGTCCTGACCGGGCTGGTCGGCGACCGGGCTGTCCACCTGCGGGTTGCCGAAGACGAACAGCGCCAGCAGCACGCCCGCGGCCAGCGCGGCGGCCCACTGCAGCCCAGGGCTGCTGAACAGACGACCCAGGCCGCTGTTCTCGAAGGCGTCCTCGGACTCGGTGTCCGCGTCGGCCGCCATACTGCCCGGCTCGAAGTCGAGCGCCGGCTCGACCAGCGGCAGCCCGTTCATGATCGCGGCGGTCATCGCGACCTCCTGCGAGGCCGTGAGCTGGGCGTACTCGGCCAGGGCTTCACGCAGCGCCTGAGCCACCGGCTCCCAGCCGGGCACGTGCTCGGGGTCGGCCAGGCCGATCTGCTCGGCCACGCCGGCCCAGAGCGTCAGCTCCTCGTGCTTGACCGCCTCGGCCAGGCCCTCGCGCAGCTGACGCCCCTGATCGGCCCAGACCGTCATCAGGTTCAGCTGCGCGGGCCCCAGGCGGGCCGCCAGTCCGACGCGCTCGGCCGCCGACAGCTCGCCGTCCACCATCGCTGAGAGCTGCATCTCGAGCAGGTCGCGCTCGGAGGGCTGCTCCTGGATCAGCGGCTCGGCGCTCAGCTGGGCCATCACGCGATCGGCGAGGTCCAGGCTGTCCTCGGCCAGCCCGCTGCGGAGCTCACTGCGGAGCTCGTCCGCCGCCTCCTCCCAGCCGTCGACCAGGGTCAGCGCAGAGAGCACCTCGCCCACGACGTCCAGGTGCTCGGACACCTGCCCAAAGACCGCCTGACGGAGGCGTCCACGCAGATCGCGAAGCTCGGCGAGTCGCGGCTCGGCGTCGGCGAGGTCGAGCAGCTCGAGGCGCTCGGCTTCGCTGGCCTCACCGTCGACGACCCGCATCAGCAGGACATCCAGGCGTTCCATGACGGGCTCGTTGTGGGACATGCGCTCGCTAAGACGGGTGGGTCAGGGCTTCATTCACGGTGGTCTTCGACGATCACGCGCGCTCATCGCTGAGCTGCTGCTGGAGCTTCTTGCGCGCGTAGAACAGGCGGCTCATCACGGTCCCCTCTGCGCACTCGAGGGTGTCCGCGATCTCCTTGTAGGACAGCCCCTCGACCTCGCGGAGCAGGATGATGCGCTTGTGTTCAGGCGAGAGCTTGTCCAGCGCGTCCAGGATGCGACCGGAGAGCTGCTTGCGCTCGAGCTCCTTGCTGGGGTTGTTCGCGATGTGCCCGTGGTGCAGCTCACCGTCGTCGCCCTTGCTGGCGATGCCCTCGTCGAACTCGCTCGCTCGACGCTTCTTGTGCTTGCGGAGGTGGTCGATCGCGAGGTTCATCGCGATTCGGTAGAGCCAGGTGTAGAAGCTGGACTCGAGCCGGAAGCGGTCCAGGTTCCGGTAGGCCTTGATGAAGGCCTCCTGGGTGAGATCGCGGGCCTCCTCTCGGTCGCGGACCATGCCCACGATGAGGGCGTAGACGCGACGCTGATAGCGCTCGACCAGCCCTCGGTAGGCGGTGGCGTCTCCAGCCAGCACGGCCTCGACGAGGGCGCGGTCGTGGGCTTGCTGCTTGGTGCGGTCGCTGCTGTCCATCGTGGCGAAGGCTAACCCGACTCAGTGCGCCTCGGCCCAGCTCTTCCCCCAGCCGGCGTCGACCTTCAGCGGCAAGCTGAGCGGGGCGACGGACTCCATCTCCTCGCGAACCATCGCCGCCACGCGCTCGACGTCGGCCTCGGGGACCTCGAAGAGCAGCTCGTCGTGGACCTGGAGCAGCATGCGGACCTGGGGCGCGTCGCGCTCGAGCCGACGGGCGACCTGGATCATCGCCAGCTTGATGATGTCGGCGGCCGAGCCCTGGATGGGCGTGTTGATGGCCAGGCGCTCGCTGCTGCTGCGGTCGAAGAAGTTCCGCGAGTTCAGGTGCGAGATGGTGCGCCTGCGGCCGAACAGCGTCCGGCTGTGGCCCTCCTCGCGGGCGGCCTCGATGCGCCCGTCCATGTAGGCCTTCACCTCGGGGTAGCGCGCGTTGTAGCTGTCGATGTAGGCCTGGGCCCGCTCGCGGCTGATCTTCAGGTCGGTGGCCAGGCGGGGCGCCGCCATGCCGTAGATGATGCCGAAGTTGATGGCCTTGGCCGCGCTGCGCTGCTCGCTGGTGACCTCGTCCAGGGGCGTCTCGAACATCTCCCCCGCGGTCCGCCGGTGGATGTCCTGGCCCTGCTCGAAGGCCTCGGCCAGCACGCCGCCGCCCGCGAAGTGGGCCAGCAGCCGAAGCTCCACCTGGCTGTAGTCGCAGCTGAGGAGGACGTGGCCCTCGGGCGCGACGAAGAAGCCGCGGATCCGTCGCCCCTCCTCGGTGCGCACGGGGATGTTCTGCAGGTTCGGGTCCGCCGAGGACAGGCGCCCCGTCGCCGCGATCGCCTGGTTCAGCCAGGTGTGGATGCGGCCGTCCACTGGGCTGACGAAGGTCGGCAGCGCGTCCAGGTAGGTCGAGCGCAGCTTCTCGAGCTGGCGCCACTCGACGATGAGCCGGGGCAGCTCGTGCTGGTCGGCCAGCGCCTCGAGCGTGGCGTGATCCGTCGAGAAGCCCGTCTTGGTCTTCTTGATCGGCTCCAGGCCCAGCTCCTCGAAGAGCACGACCTGCAGCTCCTTGGGGGAGTTGATCTTGAAGGGGTGTCCGGCGACCTCGGTGATGCGCGCGTGGATGGCGACCAGGCGCTCCGCGAGCTCGGCGGACATCGCCCGTAGCCCCTCGACGTCGACGAGCATGCCGCAGTCCTCGATCTGCGCCAGCACCTCGATCAGCGGCAGCTCGATGTCGCGGTAGACGCCCAGCTGCTGGTTCTCCTTCAGGCGGCCCATGAGCTCGGCGTCCAGCAGCCAGGCCACGTTCGCGGCCTCGGCCTGGCGGGACAGATCCGCCTCGGCCGCGTCCCGGATGGTGTGCCCGAGGTAGCGCAGCGCCAGGTCCTCGAGCGTGCGGTTGGTCCGGGCGGGCTCGAGCAGGTAGTCGGCCAGCAGCACGTCGCCGTCGACGCCGCGCAGCTTCACCCCATGCCAGCCCAGGATGCGCCGGGCCACCTTCAGGCGGTGGCCGGTCTTGCGCACGCGCGGGTCCGCCAGCACGGGCCCCAGCCGCTCGAGCACGAGGACGAGATCCAGGGTCTCGACGCGGCGGGTGCCGAAGAGCGTGCCGTCTCCCTCGGCGCGGGCACCCAGCGGGATGAAGACGGCCCGCTTCGGACCCCAGCACAGGCCGATCCCGGTGAGCGCGGCCTGCATCGGGTCGGCCTTGTCGGCGTGCACCGAGATCGCCAGCGCCCGCTGCTCCCGCCGGGCCCCCTCGATGTCGACCAGCACCTGCTCCAGCTGCGCGGGCGTGGTGATCGCGCGGTAGTCGGCCGGCTCGATCGAGCTCGTGGCCGCGGCGGTGGTCTCCTGGAGCTCCTTGAGGTGGGTGCGGAGCTGCCACTT
>CALGIB010000997.1 GCA_937915955.1 uncultured Pseudomonadota bacterium | reverse complement strand
GGCCAGCAGCGGGACCCCGAGCTCGCGCAGCGCGGGCATGGCCAGCTCCAGATCGGCGCGGGTGGCCTCGGGGAACTCGTCGATGCCGCTGGGGCAGAGGAAGCACTTGAAGCCGCGCACGCCGGCCTGGACCATGGGTCCCAGCTCGGGGGCGTTGCCGGGGACGACGCCGCCCCAGAGCGCCACGTCCACGTGGAGCTTGCCCTGGGTCGAGGCCTGCTTCTGGTGGAGCGCGTCCAGGGTCGTGGTGACGGGCAGGCTGTTGAGCGGCATGTCGCCGAGGGTGGTGACCCCGCCCAGCGCGGCCGCGGTGGTGGCCGTGTGCCAGCCCTCCCAGGCCTCGCGCCCGGGCTCGTTGACGTGCACGTGGGTGTCGACGAGGCCCTGCATCAGGACCAGATCGCCGAGGTCCACCGCCTGCTGCTGGCCCGCAGGCTCGAGGGCGCGGACCTGCGCCCCTTCGACCACGACCGTCGCGGGTCGGAGGCCCTGGGGGGTCAGGACGCGGGAGCTGGTCAGGCGCATGGCGTGTTCTACCGCGAGGCGTGTCGTGGCGGCTCGGGGTCGGGCACTCGGCGCTGAACGAGGGGCCCGGTGTCGCCGGACTCAGGGCACCAGCGGCGGCCCGTCGGCTGTCCGGAACAGCGCCCAGTCCCCGTCGCTCCACTCCGGCTTTCCCAGGTGCCGCTGCAGCGAGGCCAGCCCGCCAGGCGCTCGCCCCAGGTCCGCCAGCACGTAGTGGAAGCCGCCCGTGTCGCTCAGGTCCTGGGTCATCGCCTGCCCCGTCTGGAGCTGAATCAGCCCCTGGTGCAGACCCAGGATCGCCGCGCGCTCCTCCCACTCCGGGCCCCGGACCTCGGAGCCCACGTCCCAGGCCAGGCCACCGTCGATGGGCTGCTCGTGCCACACCTGGAACACCAGCATGCTGTTGGGCAGGCGCGCCAGCGGGTAGATCAGGATCGGGTGCTCGCCCTCCAGCGAGCGCAGCAGCGAGAACGCCCGCGGCATCTCGACCGGGACCTGCGCTGCACGCTTGGGCTGTGCCGGCCGATGCGCTGGTGGCGTGTCGAGGTTAAAGCCTTCGACGATCTGCAGGTTCCACAGC
>CALGIB010000996.1 GCA_937915955.1 uncultured Pseudomonadota bacterium | reverse complement strand
GCCGTGCTGGGCGTGCCCCTGGTCGCCGAGGGTCTGGACAGGCTGCCGCGAGGCTGGCGCTGGCTGGGGCTGCTGGCGCCGCTGCTGCTCCTCGGCGGGGCTCCCCTGCCGTCGACCCCCTCGCAGGAGCCGGGCTACGCGGCGTCGATCCGCGCCGATCCGGGGCCGGTGCTGAACCTGCCCTGGCGCTGCGCAGCGGACGTGGTGCACGAGCAGGTCTGGCACCGCTCGCCCAGCCTGGGGGCGCAGACCGAGAACCTGGACGCCTACTTCCCGGTCCAGGTCCAACAGGCGCTCGATCGGGATCCCCTGCTCGGACCTCTGGCTGCCCAGTCCCGAGGCGGCGACGCCGAGCCCTCGCATCAGGCCTTCGACCGGCAGATCCGGTGGGTCGTGCTGCACCGCGCGCTGTACGCCCCCGAGGTCCTGCGGGCGCGCGGCTGCGCGGACGGTCCGGTGCGCCCCGAGCGCATCGAGCAGAGCCTGCTGCGGTGGCTCGGCGAGCCCGTCAGCGACGACGGTCAGCGGGTCGTGTGGCGCGTGGACTGAGCTCGAGCGGTCCCCGATGTTCCACGTGGAACGTCGGCCGCGGGCGGGACTCAGAGCTCGAGCAGCGCCGCCTCGATGCGCTCCAGCGTGTCGCCCCGGCCCTCGCCGTTCATCAGCACCACGAAGCCGCGGCCGTCCCCGAGCACGCCGATCTCGGCGGACACGCCGACCTCGCCGCCGTTGTGACCCCAGACGGTCTGGCCCTCGAGCTGCCAGCGGTACCAGCCGAAGCCCTGATCGGGGTCCAGCCCCGGCCAGGCGCGCTCGCGCAGCCGCTCGTCCTCACCCCAGGCCAGGGCCAGCCTGGACAGGTCCCAGGCCGAGGTGCGCAGCTGGCCGTTCGGGTAGTCGGGGAAGCCGTAGTGCCCCTCGGGCACGAACTCGCCGCCCGAGACCGTGTAGGGCACGGCCGGCTCGCCGCTCAGCGTGGCCAGGTGCCAGGAGGTGTGCTCCAGCTCCATGGGCTGGAACAGGGCGGCGGAGCAGAACTCGGCGAAGTCCTGCCCCCGGTGGACCTCCACGGCCAGCGCCAGCGCGGCCGCGCCGATGTTGCTGTACTCGTAGGCCTGCTCGGGCCGCTCGTCCCAGTTCAGGTCCGCGTCGAAGCGCGCGCCGCCGCGTACCAGGTAGGACTCCAGGAACTCGTCCAGCGGAAGGTCGCTGTCGCCCTGCACGATCTCAGCTTCGATGACGTCCCAGTTGTCGACGACGCCGGACACGTGGCTGCCCAGCATGCGCGGCGTGATGTCCGCGTCCGAGCGCGGGTGGCTCAGCTCGAAGCCCAGCTGCGCGGGCTCGTCCAGCTCCAGGCCCGCCTCCAGCGCCGCGACGGCCACCACCGCCTTGCTCACGCTGGCGACCAGGAAGGGGGTGTCCTCGGTCGCGAGCCGGTCGGCCTCGATCTCGGCCAGCCCGTAGCCCTGGCACCAGGTGACCTCGCCGCCCTCGAAGGTGCAGGCCGCCAGGCCCGGGATCCGGCTGCGCCCCATCTCATTCAACACGATCTCGTCCAGCTCGGCGCGCTCGGGCCAGTCCCCGGAGCCGGGGTTGGCGCTGCGCTGCAGCGAGGGCGAGCAGCCCAGGGCGAGCAGCAGCACGCTCAGCCCGCCACGGGCTCGACGGCCCGATGCGCCAGCGCATAGATGGTCTCGCTGGGGTTCACGCCCAGGCTGGTAGGCAGCACCGAGCCGTCCACCACGTACAGATTCTCGAAGCCCTCGACGCGGTGGTCGGTGCCCACGACGCGGCTCGAGGGATCGTGCGTCATGCGGCAGCCGCCCATCTGGTGGGCAGTGAAGATGCTGTGCTTCAGGGCGCCATAGGGTGCGCTCTTCAGCGCGGCCAGGTCGGACTCGCTGCGGACGGTCAGCGGCTGGGGGTGCAGGGTCACGGCCTCTGTCGCGCCCGCGGCCAGGTGAACGCGGGCCATGGCGACGTGGGCGGCCCGGAAGGCCTCGACCAGCCCCTCGGAGATGGGGTAGTCCAGCTTGGGGCGGCCGTCGGCTCGCAGGGAGACGGTGCCTCCGGGGGCGGACTCGTGGAAGCCGTCCGCCATCAGCGACAGCAGCGTGGAGACCCGCTTCAGGCCCTTCATGAAGTCCCGCTGCATCGCGCCGAAGCCCATCAGCCCGGCGCTGGCCAGCATGGGCTGCAGGGGCGGCACCTCCATGAAGAAGCCGACCTGCTCCCCCCGGTCGATGTGCTGGTGGCTGCCGATGCTCTGGGGCGCGCCGGACCAGCCCTCGATGTCGTGGGGGTAGCGCGCCGGCAGGGCCACCACCGGGTGCAGGAAGCTGTGCCGTCCGACCTGTCCGTTGGGGTTGATGTCGCTGGCCAGAAGCAGCGCCGGGCTGTTGATCGCGCCGCCGGCCACCACCACCTTGTCGGCCCTCACGGTGACCCGAGGGCCCCCGTCGTTGACGCGCCCGTGCACCACGCTGGCTCGCCCGCCGCTGTGCTCGATGGACAGCGCGCGGCAGTCCGAGATGATCGAGCCGCCCCGGTCCAGCAGGTCCTGCAGCGTCGTGATCAGCATGCCCTGCTTGGCGTCGTAGGGGCAGCCCAGGCCGCAGTAGCCGCTGTTCACGCAGCCCCGCACGTTGCGTCGGAGCGCCTTGGCCTCCCAGCCGAGCGCGCGACAGCCGTCCAGCAGCGTGCGGTTATTCGCGTTGGCCAGCTCCTCGGGCCACTCGGCGACGCCCAGCCGCTGCTCGACCGCCTCGAAGTGCGGGTCCAGGTCCAGATCCAGGCCGAAGCGCTCGCCCCAGAAGTCCTGCACGCGCTGGGGCGTGCGGAAGCAGGTCGTCCAGTTGACCGTGGTGCCGCCGCCTACGGACCGACCCTGCAGCACGGCGATGGCCGCGTCCGCCGTCGCCCGGGCGAAGCGGTCCTGGTACAGCATCGGGTAGGCCTCGCCCTCGACCTGGGAGAAGTCGTCGCGGGTCGCGTAGGGGCCCTCCTCCAGCACGATGACGTCCAGCCCGCGCTCGGCGAGCCCGGCGGCCAGCACGGAGCCCCCCGCGCCGCTGCCGACGATGACCACGTCACAGCTCAGCTCCAGGTCCTGCTCCTGCAGGCGTCCTCGGATCACGCTCATCGCTGGGCTCCGATCGCCGGGGGCAGGCCGCGGGTGTCGGGCGGGCCGCCGTAGCCGACGGCCTCCCAGATGCGGGGGCTGGCCCAGTAGGTGGCCGTCGCCAGGCCAGTCAGGGCCTTGTAGACGGTGCGGCGGGTCTCCAGATCGGAGCTGGCCCAGCTGGCCCAGACCCTGTCCTGGCGCTCGGGCGGGCTGCCCGTGAAGGTCTCCCAGTCGCCCTCGAGGACCATGTTGGCCAGGGCGTTCTCGACCAGGTCCATGGCCTGCTGGAGCTCGGCGGCGAGGCCCGGCGGCAGGGTGGACAGGAGCACGTCGATGTCCTCGGCCACGCTCAGCTCGCTGGCTGCCGGGAAGCCGTCACCGCCGGGGTTGACCCGCTCGGAGATGGCGGCCATCACCGAGAACTGCGCGGGCGTCATCACCAGCAGGGGGCGCGAGGGCGGGCGCAGGCGGCTGGCCTTCAGAGCCAGCCCCAGGCCGCCGAGCGCGAGCAGCGCTCCCCCGGCGAGGCCCAGCCCGAGGGCATGTCGGCGAGTGATCTGCATCTTGCTCGGCTAACGGATAGTCGGCCGTCATGACTGACAAGCTCATCATCGAAGATCTGGTCGAGGGCCAGGGTGCCACCGCCGTCCCCGGCCAGTCCGTCTCCGTGCACTACACGGGCACGCTGACCGACGGCACCCAGTTCGACAGCTCCCGGGGCCGCGGCCCCTTTGACTTCCAGCTCGGCGCCGGCCAGGTGATCCAGGGCTGGGACCGCGGCGTCTCGGGCATGCGCGTGGGCGGCCAGCGGAAGCTGACGATCCCGGGCAGTCTGGCCTATGGAGAGCGGGGCTACCCCGGTCTCATCCCCCCCAACGCGACCCTCGTCTTCGAGGTGGAGCTCCTCAAGGTCGGTTGATCCGATCTGAGCGAGCGCTAACCTCCCTGGCGTCAGGGCACCGAACACCCGAGCGGAGGGTCTCGTGCTGCTGATCTCTGCCCTGATCCTGGGCTGCAACGACTACCGCATCTACAAGGGCGAGGACAACGCCGGCGACGGGCGGGACTCTGGCTACGACTGGGACGACTCGGGCGACGTCGACGACGAGGCCTGTGAGAGCGGCAGCTACGCCTCGACCGAGGTCGGGCTCTCCGACCACTGCTACGAGGGCGACGGCTCCTTCACGCCGATCGTCGAGTGGGACTACGGGGACGCCACCGGCTGCACCGCTCAGCCCGCGGTGGGCGATCTCGACGGCGACGGCGTCCCCGAGATCGTCATCAACATCAGCCCGCTCAGCTTCCCGGGCACCCTGACCGCCCTGCACGGTGACGGCTCGGGCGTGCTCTGGACGGTGAACGCCGAGGTGGCCTATGGCTCGGGCGCGACCCTGGCGGACGTCGACGACGACGGCTCGCCCGAGGTCTTCTACACCAAGGAGTACGCGCAGTCCCTGTTCGCCGTGGGCGACTACACGGTCGTGGCCCTGGACTCGGCCGGCGAGCCGATCTGGGAGTCCGAGCACTTCATCGGTCTGGACCTCGACTGGGCCACCTCGATCTCGATCTCGGACATGGACCACGACGGCGTGCCCGAGCTCGTGGCTGGTCGCGTCATCCTCAACGCGGTGACCGGCGACACCCTGGGGGTCGGCGCCTACGGGCGCGGCAGCTACGGCGTCACCAGCATCGGCGGCTTTACGATCTCCGAGGCCTCGATCTCGGCGATCGCCGACCTGGATCTCGACGGCGTCGAAGAGGTCGTCACAGGCAACGCCATCTACGCCATCGACGGCACGGCGCTCTGGTCGGACACGAGCCAGGACGACGGCATGATCGCCATCGCCAACATGGACGCCGACCCCGAGGGGGAGTTCATCGCCGTCAGCTACAACTCCTACCGGGTCCACGACACCGACGGCAGCCTGCTCTGGGGCCCAACGACCATCAACAAGGGCAACATCCTGAGCGTGCCCGCCGTGGCCGATCTGGACCTGGATGGCATGCCCGAGTTCGTGGTCGCCGGCGGCAACGAGCTCCGGGTGGTCAACCACGACGGCAGCATCCTCTGGACCGCCAGGGTCCAGGACGAGTCCGGCGCCACCGGCGCGAGCATCTTCGACTTCGAGGGCGACGGTCAGCCCGACGTCGTCTACATCGACGAGATCGAGATGATCGCCTTCGACGGGGCCACGGGCGCGGTCAAGTTCTACAGCGCCGAGCACGCCAGCGGCACGATGTTTGACTACCCGGCCATCGCGGACGTGGACGCCGACGACCAGGCCGAGATCGTGGTCTGCCACAGCGGCTACGCCTCGGCCGTGAGCGTCTACGGCGACAAGGACGAGAGCTGGCCGCCCGCCCGTCAGGTCTGGAACCAGCACGCCTACAGCATCAGCAACATCAACGACGACCTGTCGGTGCCCGTGACGGCCGTGCCTGGCTTCACCGACACGAACACCTGGCACTCCGCCATCGCCAGCGACGGCTACGGCCTGGTGGATGACCTGGAGGGCAGCATCCTCGAGGTCTGCGAGGACGACTGCGACACCGGCAGCGTGCGCGTGGTCGTGCGGATGGACAACAAGGGCGTCGAGGCCGTGGCGGCCGGCGTGAACCTGGCGCTCTACGGCGACATCGGCGCCTACCGCTACCTGCTGGCCCAGCACACCACCACCGCCGATCTCGTCAGCGGCTGGAGCAGCGAGGGCATCGAGTTCGTGCTGACTTCCGGGCAGCTGTCCCAGGTCGATCGCCTCTACCTGGAGGTGGACGACGACGGCACGGGCACGGGCGCGATCGCCGAGTGCAGCGAGACGAACAACAGCTTCGAGTGGGACGGGCCGTTCTGCCAGTAGGGCGAGCGCCGCGCCCGCCGGGATAGGGTCCCCGCGATGGTGACCATCAAGAAGTACAGCAACCGGCGTCTCTACGACACCTCGCGCTCCGGCTACATCAACCTCGAAGAGCTCGCCGAGCTCGTTCGGGGCGGCGCGACCGTGCGGATCGTGGACGCGAAGACGGACGAGGACCTCACCCAGGAGGTCCTGCTCGAGGTCGTGCTCAAGGTCCAGAAGGGCGGCGAGCTCTTCCCCACCAGCCTGCTGCACCGCATCGTGCGCAGCACCGGCGGTGACCCCTGGCAGAAGATGCTGCGCCACCAGCTGGTCACCGGCATGAGCCTGATGAGCGCCCAGATGGACCAGGTCGAGGCCATGTTCCAGGGCCGCTCCAGGTCCCCGGTCACGCCCGAGCCGGGGCCCTCCGAGCCCTCGGCTGCGCCCACCCCCGAGCCGCCGCGCCCCTCGGTCGACCCCGAGCTCGACGCGCTGCGCGAGCGCCTCGCCCAGCTCGAAGAGAGGCTGCGCCGATGAGCGTGCTCCGGGTCCGGCTGGCTTGGGCCGACGTCCTCAAGAAGGGCTGATGCCCTGGTTCAAGGACCTGGGCCTGCGCTGGGCCCTGCTGGTCGGGTTCTGGCTGCGCATGTGGCCGCTGGCCCGCTGGCAGGACACCGCGTGCGTTCGGGACGCCTGCGCCTACATGCGGCTGGGGCACGCGATGGCCGCGGGCCAGGGCATGACCCTGAACCAGGGCGACAGCCCCTGGCTGTGGGCCCCCGGCTACCCAGCCTTCCTGGCCTTGCACGAGCGCCTGTTCGGCGCCCTCGAGGTGGCCGTCGTCACTCAGTGCCTGCTCGCCGGGGTCAGCCAGGTCCTGGCCTACCTGCTGATGCGGGACCACCTGGACGCCCGCTCCGGTCGCGCCGCCGCCTGGCTGCTGGGCCTGTCCCCGACCCTGGCCTTCTTCGCGGGCACGTTCTGGACCGAGACCCTCTACATCACGCTGCTGCTGGGGCTGCTCTGGACCCTGGGGCGGGCCCGCGAGGTGCCCTGGAAGGGCCTGCTCGCCGGGGGGCTGCTGGGCCTGGTGATGCTCGTGAAGGGCACGGCCACCTATGTGCTGCCCGTGATCCTGCTCGGCCTGCTCTGGGGTCGCTGGCGGCAGCGCCCGGCCTGGCTCTCGGCGGGCGGGCTGCTGGTCGGCGCCGCCCTGGTCGTCGCGCCGTACTCGGCCTACGCCAGCGCAAGGTACCAGGGCTTCGTGCTGACCGAGCGCACCTTGGGGCACAACCTCTGGGTCAGCTACAACGACTTCCAACCCAACGCCTTCGACTGGGGTGTGGGGCAGCTCGACAAGGGGCGCACCGACCAGCTCAGGGAGTCCCAGGGCCGCCCGCGCTGTGACGTCGAGCTGCCGCTCGTGGAGTGGGACCGCTGCGAGACCGCTGAGGCGCTGGACTGGATCCGGCAACACCCGCGCGAGGTGCTGCGCCGCCAGCCGCTGCGCCTCGCCCAGCTCCTGAACCCCAACAGCTTCCTCACCCGCCACGTGCGCACCGGCCGCTGGGACGGCCTGCCCCCAGCCCTCGGCGAGGGGCTGCTGCTGGCCACCCTCGCCACCAGCGTCCTGGCGGTCTTCGGGGGTCTGCTCGGAGGTCTGGGGCGAGGTCGCGGCTGGCTGGCTGTGACGCTGGCGGGCCTGGTCGCCTACCACGCGCTGGTGAGCGGGGCGATGACCGGCATGAGCCGCTTCCGGGTGCCCATCGACGCGCTCCTGTTGCTCTACGCCGGGGTGCTGGTGGCCGATCCACGGCAGGCCCTGGCCGGCCTGGTCGGCTGGCGGTGGTGGCTGGCGCTCGGGCTCGGGCTGGCCTTGGGCCCCCTGATGGGCTGGCTGCTCCTGCCGGGCTACCTGCCCTGAACGTGCTGCCTCTGCTCCTGGCTTGCGCTCGACCTCTCCCTCCAGGCGGCGAGCGCCCCGACATCGTGCTGATCAGCATCGACACGCTGCGCGCCGACCACCTGGGCAGCTACGGCTACGGCCGCGACACCAGCCCCTTCCTGGATCAGCTCGCCGCCCGCGGCAAGCGCTTCGCCCACGCGCGCAGCCCCTCGCCCTGGACCCTCCCGACCCACAGCACGATGCTCTCGGGTCAGCTCCCCGTCCACCACCGCGTCGTCGACGACGGCAGCCAGCTCGGCCAGGACACGCCGCTGCTCGCCGAGACGCTGGCCCAGGCCGGCTACGCGACCATCGGGGTCACCAGCACCTTCTTCGCCTCGAGGCGCTTCGGCTTCGATCGGGGCTTCACGCACTTCGAGGACTTCGAGCTCACCAAGAAGGCCAACAACGCCGGCGCCGTGGACGCCGAGGACGTGATCGCCGAGGCCCGCACGGCGCTGTCCGAGCGCCCCGGTGAGCCCGTCTTCCTGTTCCTCCACTTCTACGATGTGCACTACCCCTACGAGGCCCCCGGGGACTGGGACGAGCGCTTCGACCGGCCCGGGTCGAGGGACGACCTCGAGTACAAGAACTACTTCTGGTACCTGGAGCACCCTGTGCCCGCCGCGCAGCTCAAGCACCAGATCGCCCAGTACGACGAGGAGATCGCCTACGTCGACGAGCAGCTCCGGCGGCTGATGGCCGCCTTCGAGGAGGCCGGACGCCAGCCCTGGATCCTGGTCACGGCCGACCACGGCGAGGAGTTCGGCGAGCGCGGCAGCTGGGGCCACGGCCACACGCTCGGCCCCGAGCAGCTGCACGTGCCGCTCATCCTGGCGGGACCGGGCATCGAGCCGGGGGTGGTCGATGCGGTCGTCGGCACCCAGGACATCGCGCCGACCCTGGCGGCGCTCGCGGGCACCCGGCACCCGGACAGCGACGGCCTGGACCTGCTGGGGGCCCCGCCCGAGCGCGCCTTCGTCTCGGACAGCTCGCGCTTCGACACCAACCGCCTCGGCCTGTACCAGGACGGCCTGCGGCTGGACTGGGATCTGTCCGCCGATCGGCTCGCGCTCTACGCCGACCCGGCCGAGGTCAGCGACGTCTCGCCCCAGCGCCCCGAGGACACCCAGCGCCTCCAGCGGCAGCTCATCGCCCAGCTCGGCCAGCCCTGGTCGGGGCAGCCGGGCACGCTCACCAGCGAGGGGCGCATCGTCACGGACCAGGCCCGCTCGAGGCTGACCTTGACCGAGGCCGCCTCCTTCGCGCTGGTGCCGCTCGACGCCACGATCCGGCACGGCGAGCGGGGGCCGTGGAGCATCCAGGAGACGCCCCCCGAGGGCGCTCCGCTGAGCTACTCCGGGGTCCGCGCCGGCCTCACCGAGCTGTCCGAGGCCGACCGCGCGCGGCTGGAAGCCCTGGGGTACCTGCAGTGACCTGGCTGCTGCTGTCGCTGGCCCAGGCCGCCGAGCTGGGCGAGCCGCAGGCCGTCGAGCTGGCCCGGGTCTTCTACCGGCGCTGCGGGGCGCCGGTGCCCGAGGCCTTCCTGGCCGACGACGTCGACGCCCTGGTCGAGAGCGGCCGCAGCCAGGCCGAGCTCGAGCAGGCCGTGCCCTGGATCGCTCAGAACGTCGAGGGCGCCTGCCGCTACACCCTGGCGGGCATCCTCGAGTCCCACCTGGCGCGAGCCCTGGACGAGGAGGAGGAGCTGATCCTGCCCGAGGGCTTCGACACCGAGGCTGTGCTGGCCGAGGTCCAGGCCGTCGTGCTCTGGGAGCCCGGCCCCCAGGACGTGGCCTGGATCCTGGAGACCTTCTATGCGGGCACCGGCCGCAGCCCGCCCTCGCCGCCGCTGGACCAGGACCTGGCCTGGGTCGACACCCTGGCCCGCGACGGGTGGACGCGCGAGGCCGTGCGCACGTTGGCCGCCTGGGTGCCCGCCAACGTGCTCGGCGCTGAGCTGCTCACCTGGGGCGAGGCGGCCCGGGTCGCCAAGGAGAACGGCTACCTGGGCGGCCCACAGCCCAACGGTCAGCTGCGGGGCCTGGAGGGGGTCAGCGTCCCCCTCGTCGCACCCCGCGAGGCCTGGATCGTCGACCGCGAGTCCACGCGGCACGACGGCGGCCACCTGCGGACCGTGTCCAGCGTGGGCGGGCTGCCGGG
>CALGIB010000995.1 GCA_937915955.1 uncultured Pseudomonadota bacterium | reverse complement strand
CTGGACCACGTCACGGCGCTGGGTCACTCCCCCGCCGGCGAAGGCCGCGGGCAGGAAGCGCAGGTAGCCACGGACCGGGACGTGCAGGACGACCTCGTCCCCACCCTGCAGCGCGGGCGGCGGGCGGCCGTCGACCGTCACGACCTCGGCGCGCACATCGACCAGGTCGTCCGGCACCCAGGCGCTCGCCGGGCTGCCGTCGGGCAGGCAGCGACGGGCCCGAACGAAGATCGGATCGCCACCGGCGGCCGGGTTGACCTGCACCGCGCGCACGTAGCCGATGCCCTCGCCTCGGCCGGCCTCGACCAGGTGGACCGAGACCCGGTTTCCCAGGTTGCGGCGCAGGTAGAGGCGCGCCGAGCGCACCGGGTAGCCGACCTCGACCACGGTCTTGAGGTGGACCATGTCGCCGGGGACGGAGGGCAGCGCTGGGCCGCCTGCGGGTACGGGGAGCTGGACGCCCTTCACCGCCCGTCCTCGAGCCGGATGCGGATCCGGCGCACGACGAACAGATCGTAGTCCTGAAGCAGGAGCTCACCGACGCCCTGCCCCTCTTCCCAGCCAGCCGGGCCGCGTACGTTCTCCGAGATGTCGTAGAGCTGCACGTCCACGACGTGCCGCACCTCGGTGATGTCGCTGACCATCCGCGCGAAGTCGGCCGCGTAGAGGGTGCCGCCGAAGGGCCAGCCCTCGCCATCGATGCCGCCCTCGTAAGGGTCCAGGAAGCTGGCGACCCACCACTCGGCGTCCTCGCGGACCGCGAGCTGGTTGGCGTTGGGGCGCAGGCGCAGGCTGATGCTGACGTCGATCGGCAGGAAGGTGGCCAGGCGGACGCGGGGCTCGATGTTGATCAGGCAGCGTCGGCTGAGGTAGCGCTCGACGTGGTCCCGCAGGCCCGAGGACAGGAAGGGGTCGGGCACGACCTCGCCCTCGCGCCGGTGGGGCAGGATGACGACCTCGACGGTGCCGTCCTGGCCCATCTTGCCGGGGCAGGCGCCGCGAGCGACCTCTCCGGAGGCCTCCATGGCGATGATCTCGAAGTCCTGCCGGGTCACCGCGCGGTCGCGGCTGGTCAGCAGGCTGGGAGCGCGTCGCACGATCTCGTCGATGCCTTCTGCGTCCCGTCCGCCCGTTGCGGGCAGCAGGTTGGTGACCTTGACCCGGTCGGCCAGACCATCGGCGACGGAGAGCTGGCCGGCGCCCACGTTGCCGACAGCGCCGGGCACCCGGCGATAGACGTCGATCACCACGTTGTTGGTGCCGACGGGCAGCATGCGCCCTCGGATGCCGTTGCCGAAGTGCAGGGTCCCGTCGACCTGATCGACGGTGTAGATCGGGTCGTCCTTGCCGGCGGTGAGCTGGTCCTCCACGCGGTACCAGGGCTCGCGGCTGCCGTCGGGGTACTCGACGGTGATGGCCATGTCCGTGAACAGCTCGGGGCGCGGAAAGACAGCCTTGTCGCGCTCGTCGGGGTGGATGAAGATCGGGTGCTCACGCAGCTCGAGCACCTGGTGCGGCACGCCCAGGCCGCTGAAGCGCTCCTGGGTGACGTTCTCCAGGTTCACCGCCTCGACGGTGTTCAACATGATGTGGGTGATCGGCGGGAGCGCGGGGGCCCCCTCCAGCCCCAGCCCGGCGGGCACGCCGATGCGCGCGCGCAGCCAGAACCCGCCCTCGGGCACGGCCGGTGTGTCCGGGAGCGCGAACTCCAGCTCGCCGGTGCGCTCCATCCGGTAGATCTGCCCGGCGCCCTCGGAGTCCTGCGAGGAGATCAGGCGCCTCCACGCGGTCCGACCATGCTGCCGGCGCTCGAGGATCTCCCAGTCCACCGAGCTGCCCTCGGGCAGGTGGGCCTCGCCCCGACAGCGGAAGTGCACCGAGTGCCGCTGGCCACGGGGCAGGGGCTTGTCCAGCTGCAGGTAGAAGCTGAGGTTGTCCTGATCCAGGTCGACGAAGGGGAAGTAGGGATGGCTCTCGGAGAGGCGGCCGCCGGCCTGGGTCACGCAGCGTGACAGGCGGCGGTTGTGCTCGCGGTGATCCACCTGCGCGATGAGCCCGTGCGGCATCGGCTGGTCGTAGGTGCCGTCGCCGATGGTCTTGTTGACGCCCAGCTGGACACGGTGGATGCGCGGAACGATGGGGTGCCGGTTCTTGGCCTTGTCCTCGCCCGTGAGGTTGGACTTGATGAGCTCCAGCCGCAGCCAGTTCGTCTCGATGTCCGCGACGGTGTGGCGGGCCAGGCCCTTGAGCTGCTCGCCGGGATCCAGGACCAGGCGGACGCGGCGGCGGCCGGCCTTCTTGGCGCCCTCGGGATCGACGGTACCGAAGGTGAAGCCGGTGTACCGCTTGTCGGCGCTGTGCACGACGCGCCAGTTGTCCTCGGCACGGTAGGTCAGCTGCAGCTTGTAGTCGCCGACCGGCTCGACGACGGGCTCGCCGTTCATCTCGAAGCCGATCTCGACCTCGACCAGCACCTCGGACTTGGGGCGGTTGCCGAACAGGTCCGAGCCGAGGAACCACTTGCGCCCGATGGTCGGCTGCATCGCCGGGTTCATCTGGAAAGGGGACCAGGGCCCCTCGTCGAGGCCCAGGACGCTGGCGCGGCGCGGGTCGTCGCCGGCGAGCATGTGCATCTCAACGGGTCGGATCCAGTTCAGATCGAGCTCGAGGTCCTGCACCAGGCCGCGGACGAAGACGGTCTCGACCCGCTGCGCGCGCAGATTGAAGCCGTCTGTCGCCATGTCCGTGAGCGGGCCGGTGACCACAATCTCGGTGTTGCTGACGCGGATCTGCTCGTCGGGGATGGCCTCCCAGTTCTCTCCCCGGCGGTAGGACCAGCGGTAGCGCGGGAAGTAGCTGGTGCGGCCCGCAGGCAGGCGTCGGTCGACCATGGCGAAGCGGATCGTCCAGCCGCCGCGCATGGGCGGGATGTCCTGAAGGAAGAACTCGAGCGTGCGCCCAGCCGGGCGGACCGCCCAGTTGTTCAGGGGGTGGGTCTGGCCGCCGCGGTCGTCCTTCCAGGTGATCTCGAGATCGCCGCCGTCGCGCTTGCCGGGGTCGTGCTTGTCCGGCACGCCCTCCATGCGGGCGGCCAGCCAGGCCTCGTAGTCCAGGCGGCCGCGGATCCACCACTTCTGGTCGCGCACGGCCGGGGGCAGCGGAAAGGCGTGCTCGTCGAGGCCGAAGCGCTCGAGCTCGACCAGGCCGGGCAGCGCGGTGATCAGCGAGAACTCCGGCATGCCGAGCACGTCCTGGTCCTCGCGCTCGGACGGGATGGGCTTCCATCCGTCGGCGGTGGGGTACTCCCACTGGAAGAAGTTCACGATGGACAGGGAGTCGCCCTGGCCACGGCGGACGCGCATGCGCCCCAGCTCCTGTCCCTCCTCGGGCTCGAAGTCCATCAGGCGGAGGTCCTCGTGGCCCACGTAGAGGAACTGGTGCGGCGTGTAGGCGTCGGGTCCGAAGGTCTCGGCGTCGATCTCGAAGACTCGGACGCCGGCGCCGCCCGCGAAGACCAGCGCGCTGTCGTTGCCCTGGAGGCGGGTGAAGGGCAGCTCGCGCACGGCCGGACGCTGGCCGCCGCGGACGGCCATCACCCGGTTGATGGTGCTGTCGTGGATGGTCAGCGGCTGGACCGTCATAAAGTCCAGGGCCGGCTTCCCCTCGCGCTGGCGGGTCGCGATGCGCGTGAAGGCGCCCAGCTCTACCGGCTGATCGGCCCGGAGCTGGAAGGTGACCGGGGCCACCGAAGGGCGCGCGGGACGCCGCTCTTCACCGATGAAGTTCAGGAAGTGGATGTAGGTCTTGTCCGGCACCCGATTGAGCCGGTAGATCGTCATCTCCGTCATCCAGGCAAAGAGCTGGACGAGGGTCA
>CALGIB010000994.1 GCA_937915955.1 uncultured Pseudomonadota bacterium | reverse complement strand
AGGTCGGGCACGCCGTCGTCGGTCACGTCACCCGTGTAGGTGATGACGCCGAACTGGTCGCCCGCAGCCTGGGCCGTGACCGTGGCGTCCGCGTCGTCCACGCTGACCTGACCGCTGAGCGCGCCGTAGAACAGGTAGACCGAGCCGGCGTTGTTTCCGGCCTCGTCGTTGAGCTGCGAGGACACCGCCAGATCGTTGAGGCTGTCGCCGTCCATGTCGCCGACGCCCCAGACACCCTTGAGGTTGTCGGACTCCGCCGAGCCGGTGATCACCGCCCAGGACTGGTCGGCGAGGTCGTAGCTGCCTGGGGCCAGCCCACCCTCGACCAGGTAGATCGCGCCGGCGTCCGTGGCGGTCAGGTCGTTGTCCCGGGCCGAGACGGCCAGGTCGGACAGGCCGTTGCCGCTGACGTCCCCGAGGCCGCGGACGGGCTGGCCCGCCTGATCCCCGCTGCTGTGCCCGTTGAGGATGATGTCGGCCTCGGACGCCGGGATGCTGCCGCTGGTCGCGCAGCCGTTGTCCGTGCCGTCGCAGTCGTTGTCGAAGCCGTCGTCGCAGACCTCGGCCTCGTCAGGGTTGGCCAGCGCGTTTCCGTCGTCGCAGTCCGTGTTGTCGTCGGCCGCGCCGCTGGGCACCGAGCACCCCAGGACGGGGCTGTCGGCGTCGCCGTAGCCGTCGCCGTCGCTGTCGGCGTAGAAGGTGGCCGGGTCGATGGCGTCCTCGTCGATCTCGCCGTCGCAGTCGTCGTCGACCTCGTTGCAGAGCTCGTCCGCGCCTGGGAAGACCTCCGCGGAGGCGTCGTCGCAGTCGCCGCCCTCGGCGATGAGGTCCAGGGGCTGGCTGCAGTCGGTGACCGGGCTGCTGTCGTCGCCGAAGCCGTCCTGGTCCACGTCCGCGTACCAGGTGCCGGCGTCCACGGCGTCGACGTCGATCTGCTCGTCGCAGTCATTGTCGATGCCGTCGCAGAGCTCGTCCGCGCCGGGGTTCACGGCGGCGTCGCCGTCGTCGCAGTCCTCCTCGGCCGGGTAGCCGTCGGCGTCGTCGTCGATCCAGGTCGACCCGCTGTCGCCCGTGGACTTGGTGCAGGCGAAGAGCGCGAGGGTCATCAGCAACATGGGCAGATCTCCAGTTCCAGGCAGTCTAGCTCGCCGGACGCTCGGCCGTCGTTCAAGGCGATGTCGCCGCCGCTCGGACCCTGGCGGCCAGCGTGCGGAGGGCGGCGTCGCGGTCGTCGAAGGCCTCGCTGCCGTCCTCGTCCACCAGCGTGGTCGTGACGGCCAGCGCCCCGATGACGTTGCCCAGCACCAGGTCGCTGTGGGTTCGGGC
This sequence comes from uncultured Pseudomonadota bacterium, assembly GCA_937915955.1. Taxonomy (GTDB): domain Bacteria; phylum Myxococcota_A; class UBA796; order UBA796; family CAJQPC01; genus JAAESX01. Next base: position 763 of record CALGIB010000994.1, on the reverse strand, counting down.
CAGCTGCGCCCGGCAGACCCGGATGAGCTCCTCGGCGTCCGTCTCGGGAGGAGCCGCCTTGAAGGTGACCAGCACGGCGCTGGGGTCCCAGACCTTCACGTGGTCGGCGATCTTGGGCGTGGGTCGCAGCCGCAGGACCAGCTCGTCCATCTCCGAAGAGATCTTGCCCTTGTCCGGCGAGGCCAGCTCGTAGTCGCCGACCGCGCAGGCGTGCACCACCGCCGCGCCGGGGTGGGCCAGCACCCAGGCCTTCATCTTCGCCATGAGGTCGTGGGTGTCGCCGAACTCGATCCCGGGCAGATCGGCGCCCCGAAGCAGGGCCTCGGGCGAGCCCATCAGGGTGACGCGGCAGCCGACGCCGGCCAGGTGGCGCGCGATCGCGACGCTGGTCCGGCCCGAGCTCCGGGCGGACAGAAAGCGCATCGCGTCGATGGGGTTCCGGGTCGCGCCGGCGGTGACCAGGACGTCCAGCATGGGCCTCCTCCAGGGGAGTCCGACCTTAACGTGTGGCAGGCGTTAGTCCGCTCAGGATGCGCCGCGAAGCCACCCTCGCCACCCTGGCCACGCTCGCCCTGGCGGCCGTCCTGGTCGGGCCCGGCCTCTGGCAGCTCGGTGAGCTGTTGCCGGGCGGCTGGCGGGCCTGGAGCCAGGCCTGGGGCGCCTGGCGGATGCTGCGCGAGGTGCCCTCGGTCGAGGGGCCGGTGGTGCTCGCCGGCGCTCCGATCCTGCTCAGCGTCCGCGCGCTCGAGCCGCTGCTGGGCCT
>CALGIB010000993.1 GCA_937915955.1 uncultured Pseudomonadota bacterium | reverse complement strand
CCCGTAGTCGGCCATCGAGACGCTGTTGGCGTTGAAGGTGTTGGTCTCTACGATGTCCGCGCCGGCGGCGAGGTACTGGTCGTGGATGTCTGCGATCAGCTCGGGCCGGGTCAGGTTGAGCAGGTCGTTGCAGCCCCTCAGCTCACCGTCGTGCTCCGCGAAGCGAGAGCCCCGGTAGGCGGCCTCGTCCAGCTCGTAGCGCTGGATCATCGTGCCCATGGCGCCGTCGAGCAGCACCAGGCGTTCGTCCAGCAGCGCGTGGAGTTCGTCGATGCGGTTCATGCGTTCCTCTCGGCGACGAGGGTCAGGACCTCGAAGTGCGGGGCTCGGCGCTCGCGGCTGGTGACCCGGCAGCTCTGGACGCGCAGCCCGGCGGCCTCGCTCCACTCGCGGAGCTGTTCGGGGGCGAAGCCCAGGTGCAGGTGGTCATAGGGTGCGACGGCTTCGCTGAAGGCGTGGCTGGACAGGGCCGTGGCCACCAGGCGTCCGCCGGGTCGGAGAACGCGGGCGGCCTCGGCCAGGGCCCTCTGGGGCTGGGAGGCGTAGACCAGGGCGGTGAGCAGCAGAGCGTGATCGAAGTGCTGGCCGGGGAAGGGGAGATCGTGCATGTCACCCAGCACGAACTGCATGTTCTCGAGCGCCGAGCCGCGCCCCCGGTCGAGCACGCGCTCGCTGTGGTCGAGGCAGACCACCTGGCTGGCGAAGGGGGCCACCAGTCGGGCGACCGCGCCGTCCCCCGCGGCGATGTCCAGGACGCTGCCGAGCTCCAGCATTCCGCACAGACCTCGCGCCAGCGCCTCCCAGGTGCGGCCGGGCGAGTAGTGGCGCTCCATCGCGCCCGCGACCCGGTCGGCCCAGCCACCCTGGCCGCGTTCGGCGAGGATGCGCTCCATGCGCCTTCGGTCCGCGTCGATCAGCGGGTCCTGGCCGCCCAGCGCGGACTGGACAAGGGGGTTGTCCAGAGCCCGAGGATGCAGGCGGTACCAGGCCGAGCTCCCCACGCGGCGGTCCACCACCAGGCGAGCCTCGCGCAGCCGGCCCAGGTGCGTGCTGACGCGGGGCTGCGGCAGCTCGACCGCGGCCGTGAGCTCGGCCACCGTCAGCTCTTCGTCGATGAGCAGCGCGAGCAGGCGCAGACGAGTGGGGTCGCCGAGCAGCTTGCAGAGGTCCGTGATGGAGCTGAGGGTGGACACGCGGGCAGTATAATATCTACCTATCGCGATGGCAAGATGGCTGGTCGAATGACGGCTTGCTGGAGCAGTCGCTCGTCAGGGCCAGCCCCGGTGCAGGGCGCCGATCACACGCCTGGCCTGAACACCCGCGGCACGAACCAGCGCCCGGCTCGGGGCGCATCCCTGGCCTCGAGGCGCTCGCGGAAGACCAGGTGCCGCTGCCGTGAGAGCTCGACCAGCGGCGACCACACCTGGTTCGTCAGGCGCCGGCGGATGATCTGCTCCCAGAGCGGGTTGCTGCGCTTGTAGAGCAGCGCCATGGCCAGGTACGCGGGCACCGCCTCGGCCTGCTCGGGGCGGCGCGCCCAGATGCTCTCCATCGAGAAGGTGCGCCGGTACAGGCTGGCGTAGCCCTCTTCGAGCTGGCCGGGTGTCATGTGCCGAGGCTGGAACACGCAGTGGGCGGTGTCGTACAGGCTCCAGTCCTCGTGCAGCAGGCGGCCCTCGGCCTTCATGCGCTCGAACAGCGGGGTGTTCGGGTAGGGCGTCAGGATGTGGAAGGTCGCACACTCCATACGGTTGTCTTCGACGAACCGGCCCAGGGTCTCGAAGCAGTCCGGCCGGTCGTGGTCGAAGCCCAGCACGAAGCTGCCGTTGACCTGGATGCCGTTGTCGTGGAACAGGGCGATTCGTGCGGCGTAGTCGGCGGTGCGGGGGGTGAAGCGCTTGCCGGCGTCGGCCAGGTTCTCGTCCGAGAGCGACTCGAAGCCGATGAACACGCCCGTGCAGCCCGCGAGCGCCATCTCGCGCACGAGCCTGGGGTCGTCGGTCACGTCCAGGGTCACCGCCGCGGACCAGATCTTGTCCAGGGGCCGCAGAGCCCGACACAGTCGACGCAGGTAGCCCTTGTTGCTGCCCAGGTTGTTGTCGATGAACACGCCGTAGGGCTGGCCGCTGTCCCGGAACTCCTGGACCACCCGCTCGACCAGGCGGGTCTGGTAGGGGATGCGCTCGTCTCCGGTGCTCAAGTAGCAGAAGTCGCAGCGGTTGTGGCATCCGGCGCTGGCGATGAGGCTCAGCGGCGTCAGGTAGCCCCAGTCGGGCATCACGCTCCGGTCGGGCTCGGGGGCCGCGCGGTATCCGGTCATCGGCGCGTGGTAGCGGCGCTTCAGCCTGCCGGCGTCGATGTCCTCCAGGATCTGAGGCCAGGTCTGTGTGCCTTCGCCGACGGCCATGGCGTCACAGTGTGGCTCGACCTCGTCGGGACAGGACAGGCAGTGCAGCCCACCCATCACGACCACGCAGCCGTGGGCCCGGAACCAGGCGGCCAGCTCGTAGGCGCGCTGGCTGAACGTCAGGTGCACGGTGATGCCGACGACCTGCGGGAGCCCGGACTGGGGCGGCGGCCCCTGCAGGAGGTTTTCGTCCCAGAAGGCCAGCTCCCAGCCCGAAGGCGTGGCCCCGGCCAGCGAGGACATCGTGAGCGCAGGCGTCAGCACGTGCTTGCCGTAGGAGGCGTGGGGGTCCTTGGCGTAGAAGGGGTTCACCAGCAGCGCCCTGCGCTGGACCAGGGGGCGAGGCGAGGGGGCGGGGAGGCGAGGGGCGGTTTGCATCGCGGCGGACATGGCGGGCTCCTTTGTCCCCTACAAGCTCACGCGCCGGGCGATGGGGCGGAGCGGCGGCCACCGCGAGCGGTCGTCAGGTCTGCGCGACCGGTCGAGGCCGGAGCCCCAGCAGCGCCACCACCGCCGCCAGGCCGCAGAGCACCAGGCTGATCCAGAAGATCTGTCCGCTGTCCTCGAAGAACTCCAGGCCCCGGGAGCCGAGCAGGTTGCCCGTCAGCGAGCCGACTCCGCCCACGGCCGCGCCGAGCAGCCCTTGCGCCGAGGACTGGAGGCGACGAGGGGCGCGTTCGCTCACCAGCTCGATGGCCGCGACCCAGAAGGCGCCGAAGCCGATGCCGTGTATCGCCTGCACCCCGACTAGAAGCCAAGGATCTGAGATCGTTGCTGTAAGGACCCACCTTGGCAGCGAGATGAGCACGCCGAGCAGGAACAGGCGGCGGGCTCCGACCCTCTGGAGCAGCCAGCCCCCGGCGCGCAGCACCCCGACCTCGACGAGCACGCCGAGGGCGAAGGCGGCGCCCGCGACGCTGCGCGGCAGGCCCAGGTTCTCGACGTGGATGGCGAAGTAGGAGTCGTAGATCGAGATGCCGGCGAAGTGCAGCGCGGAGACCGCGAGCACCGCCCCCAGGTAGCGGTCCCGGCCCAGCTCACGCAGGGCCGGCAGGAGCTCCACGGGGGCGGTGGTGCCGGTGGAGCGAGGCAGGCCCACGCAGCTGACCACCAGCCCCAGCGAGAGCGCCGCGGCCAGCCAGAGGGGCGAGATGTCGTAGTGCTCGCTGAGCGCGCCGCCCGCATAGACCGAGAGCAGGAAGCCCACGCTGCCCCATAGGCGCACGCGCCCGTAGCGCTCCCGGTCAGCACCCAGGGTGCGCACGATGAGGCCGTCGAGCAGCGGGTCGACGCCCACCCGGCCGATCCCGTGAAGGATCACACCGCCCAGCACGAGCAGTCCCGGCGCCCCGGCCAGCCAGACCGCGCCGAGGGCCATGCAGACCGCTGCGGCCAGCACGACGTGGCCGGAGCCCTCGCGCCTGTCCGACCAGGCGCCCCAAGCGGGCCCGACGGTCAGACGCAGGAGGGGGGAGGCGATCATCGCGGCGGTCAGCAGCCAGCCGGTGACGCCGCGACCGCGGAGCTCCAGGGCGAGGAAGGGGTAGGTGGCGCCGAGAGCGCCGATGGACGCGAAGGTCGCCCAGGAGAGTCGCTTCACCAGTCGACCGCACCCTCTCCGCCGTAGGCGCCGATGTCGCTGACGCTGCCGTCGCTGTCCTTCAGGCTGGCGTCACCGGCGTCGATGAGCGCGCTGCTGCCGG
>CALGIB010000992.1 GCA_937915955.1 uncultured Pseudomonadota bacterium | reverse complement strand
CTCGGGCGAGCTCCTATCCGCCAGGGCCCAGGACCACCTGCCCGGGGCTGGGCAGCCCCCAGAGCGCAGCCTGTCCGGGGGCCGGTACGCTGGCGGGCACCCAGACCACGCTGGGGACGGTGCGCGTGAAGCGCCGCTGGGCCCAGCGGTCCCCGGCTAGGCCGTTGGTCCACATGCTCACGACCGGGTCACCCCAGAGTCGCTGAACCCGGTCCAGCAGCGCCTCGGCGTGCTGCAGCTTGGTGGCGACGGCGACGACGTCGTCCTCCTTGGGCTCCAGCTCCTCGAGCGAGGAGGCCGGGATCGGCAGCAGCTCGTCGGCCTCGGGGCGGCGCCAGAGCAGGCCGCGACGGAGGGCCTCGAGGTGGGCTCCTCGGGCGACCAGGTGCAGGTCCAGGCCCCCGCGGAAGCAGGCGCCGCCCAGGCCTCCGCCGATCGCGCCGGCTCCCAGGATCACCAAGCGCATGGCCACCTCCTCGGCGAGGTTATCCGGCTGGCTTGAGCACGTGGACGACGAGCCTCGAGGCCTTCGCCCTGGCCCTGGCCCTGGCCCTGGACGCGGCCGCGGTGAGCGCAGGCCTGGGCGCTGCGCGGAGCTCCACGCGGACCCTGGCCGTCGCGGCCCTGAGCTTCGGGCTGTTCCAGGCCGGCATGGCGGCCATCGGAGCCGTGGGCGGCAGCTGGCTGGCCGAGCACGCCTCGGCCTGGGACCACTGGGTCGCCTTCGGCCTGCTGGCGGTGGTCGGCGGCGAGATGATCTTCGGGGGTGAGGCGGACGAGGTCTCCCCCGCGCTGTCGTGGGCGGCGCTGTTCGCGCTCTCGGTGGCCACCAGCATCGACGCCCTGGCGGCCGGCGTCACCTTGCCTCTGCTCGGCGCCCCGCTGTGGCTCGCCCTGGGCCTGATCGGCGGGGTGACGCTGCTGCTGTCGGGCCTGGCCGCCGTGCTCGGCCGGCGACTGGGCGCGCACCTCGGCCAGCGGGTCCAGCGGATCGGTGGGGTGGTCCTGGTCTT
>CALGIB010000991.1 GCA_937915955.1 uncultured Pseudomonadota bacterium | reverse complement strand
AGCCAGCCAGCGTGAACGAGGAGGCGCTGCGGGCGCTGGGCTACCTTCAATAGGCCGGAGCCAGCCAGCGACTCAGGGCCGCCAGTCGGCCTGGCCGAAGGCGTTGCCCAGCTTCAGGTCGATGCGGACCTCCTCCTCGCCCTCCCGATTGACCACCGAGAGGCGCCCCGCGCTGGCGAAGTCCACCAGGACGCGGTCCCCAGCCAGGGGCAGCGCCGCGCCCAGGAAGATGGTCTTCACGCAGTCGTCGGGGGTCCAGCTCCAGGCCCGCTCGACGGTGCCCAGCTCCGGGTCGATGTGCAGCTCCGCGACGTGGCTGCAGGTGTCGGTGACGCTGGGGATGCCGCGGTTGAACACCAGCCAGTTGCCCGAGGCCAGCGGCACGATGGAGTGCGGCTGGTCCGCCGGCGGATCGCCCTCGAAGTCCACGAAGACGCGCTGCGAGCCCGCTCCCTGGATGAGGCCCTCGTCGACGTCCACGCGGAGGAGTGTGTCCACCTCGCCCAGTGACAGGTAGATCGAGTCGCCCGGAGCCTGGTAGATGAAGTTGGTGTGGAACCAGTCGACGGGCTGTCCAGGCTCGGCGTCCGCGGCCGCCGGGCGGTGGAAGTCCAGCGGGTTCAGCTCCTCCGCCACGGACCAGACCTCCTGGCTGGCCCCGCTCAGCTCGTGCTCGACGACCCGGTCGATCAGGTAGTCGACGCCGTCGATGACCTCGACGGTCTTGAGCAGCGCGAGGAAGCTCTGCTCTCCGGGCAGCATCTGGAAGCTGGTGTGTCCCCAGCCCAGCGCGCGGGTGACCTCCGCGCCAGAGGGATCGATCAAGCTCAGGTTGAAGCCGGCGTCCAGCGCCGAGGTCCCGCCGATCTGCTGCCAGACCCAGACGGACTCGCCGTCCTCGGCCCACCTGGCCTGCAGGGGCAGGCCCAGGTCTGGATCGAGCTCAGCCTCCCACTGCACCTCGCCTGCGAGGTTCATCACCATCACGCTGTGCCCGCTGCCGTCTGGACCGCCCATGATGGGCACGGCGATGGCACCTTGCCCCTCGGGATCGACGTCGCCGTCGACGCGGACGTCGGTGGAGGGTTCCAGCGCGCCGGTGTCGGCGGGTGGGATGCAGGCGAGGAGCAGGGAGAGCATGGGGCGCCTGGGTGGTGGTACAGAGAGGTGGTCCCGCGAGCTCCGACCGATCGGGCTCAGTCACCCCAGGACGAGCTGTTGACACAGCCCGGGCTGTCCTCACCACACACCTTGTACCGCGCATCGGCGGCGTCCGCGCTGTCCCACTGCTCCAGGTGCTCGAGCTCGCGAGGGTAGGGGAAGGCGCTGACCGGGGTCGCCGCGTACAGGCTGACGGTGTCCAGGACCCCGCCCGCGCAGCCCTCGAGGCTCAGATCGACCTCCTCGCCCCAGCTCGGATCGAGGCGCAGCCCCCAGGCTCGGTAGTCGCTGACGTCGGGCGCCAGGCTGACCTGGCTGTCACCGATCGCCGCGCGGACCCGGCATCCCTCGGGCGCGGCGAGGTGGACGCGCAGGAGCAGCCCGCCCGAGCTCGCCGGCGCCGGGGCCGTCCAGCCCGCGCTGTCCTCGTCGATCTCCAGCCAGCGCCCGACCCGGGGCCAGCTCAGCTCGCTGCTGTCCGCGAACGACATGCCCCTGATCGCGACCGAAGCGGTCTCGTCCCCGCCGGGCAGCTCAGCCCGGTCGCTCATCGTCCAGCTCTGCAGGTGGGACCAGCCCGGCTGCCAGAACAGGCGGCCAGCCTGGAGCATGACGCGCGGCGCCTGCTGATCGGTGCCCCAGCCGTAGTGGCCGACGCCGGCGATCTCGCCGCTGGCCCCCATGGCGGCCCAGTGGCGGGCGTTGTCGGGGTCCCAGGCGCTCACGCCGAGGGCGTCCAGGCCGTCCGAGGCCAGATCCTCGACGAAGCTCAGCGCCGTCTCCACGCCGCCCACGGGCGCCCCCGCTCTGCGGGTGTCGTAGTGCCACCAGGCCACGAACAAGGTGTCCACGGGGAAGCCCCGGCGAGCCGTCCAGCTGTCGCCCCAGTCCCCGCCGAAGGGGACCTGGTAGCCGTGCCGGCCGGGCACGATCTGGAGCCCGCCGTCCGAGGAGGTGTCGCCGCCGTTGTGTCCGGGCATGTACATGTCGGCCGCCACCAGCAGGCGTGCGCCGCGGCTGGCGCCGTAGACGCGCTGGTGGAAGGCGATCAGCGCCTCCTGGGTGCTCAGCTCGTTGCGGCCCAGGCCCCGGACCTCCCCGCCGAGGTCGCTGACCAGGACCAGGTCACCCAGGCCCTCGAGCCCCTCGAGCTGCGCGGTCGGAGACCAGGCGTGGTCCCAGAACCGCTCGCTGTCGACGTCGGGCGCGTAGGTGTAGGACTTCTGTCGGGTGACGACCCCGGGCCAGAGCCCCGCGTGGGTCCAGCTGCGGAAGGACAGCTCGACGGTCTCGCCCGGCTCCAGGCAGGCGGCCGTGACCTTGGCCAGCTGGGCCTGGATCTGGCCTTCCCCGTCGATCACCGAGGCCACCGGAAGCGGCGCCTCGATGGCGCCCTCGACGCTGAGGCACTCGGCGCCCGTCAGGCTCTCGCCGTCAACGTTCGGCAGGCGGACGGCCAGGGGCTCGACCCAGACGTCGTCGATCCACGCCTGAGCGCCGGGCTCACCGTAGATCTGGAGGTAGGCCGAGCCCAGGCGCTCGTGGGCCAAAGGGGCCCGCATCGTGTAGCTCAGGTGCACCACATCGGGCGCGCCGGGGGTCTGGGCGGGGGAGGGGTGCAGGTACTCGCCCTCCTCGGCGCTGGTGCTCAGCAGCTCCACCTCGTGGGTGTTCGTCACGTCCTCGCTGTCCTTGACCACCAGCTTGAAGGTCAGCTGGCCGTTCTCCAGCGCGGACGCGCGGGCGTGCAGCAGGTACCAGCGACCGTCGCTGGGCAGCGCCATCCGGAGCAGCGGGTTGCCGTTGCTGCAGTCCGCCGAGGGCGCCAGCACCGCCTCGTCTCCGTCCAGCTGGCTCTCCCAGCAGCCGGCCTTCACCAGGCAGAGCTCCAGCTCACCGCAGGTGGTGGTCAGGCCCGGCACCTCGTCGCCGTCGAGCGCCTCGCCCAGGCGCAGGGGGCCCGAGACGTGGCCGTGCTCGTCCAGCGTCGAGCAGTCCGCGGCCAGCACGCCGCCCTCGCAGACCGTCATGGTCTCGGTCATGCGCAGCCCCTCGGACAGCGTCGCGTCGCCCTCGACCCCCCAGAGCTCCGAGGGCTCCTCGGGGGTGATGCGGCGGCCGCCGACGGGGGTGTCGGGGGTGCGCGTCTCCAGCCCGAAGGCGGTGGGCACCAGCTGCACGCCGCGAAGGGCGAGGTAGTCGTCCAGCTCCTCGTAGAGGCGGGCTCCGTCGCAGCCGCTGTCCAGCTGCACGGACTCGCTCAGCCAGATCGGCGCGCCCTCGTCCAGCGCGTGGGTGAAGCGCCCGCGCACCAGCGTGTCCAGGCGCAGCCGGCTCTCCAGGCATGGGGTGTAGCCGTCCTCGTCCAGGGCGCTGACGTCGCAGCTGCGCAGCGCCTCCCAGAACTGCTCGGTGCTCTCGGGCGCCGAGCAGCGGCCGACGCCGTTGTAGACCAGGGTGGGCACGAAGTGCGCGTTCTGGCTGCCCTTGAAGCTGGCGAAGCCCACGCGCAGCTGGATGTCAGGGGCGCCGGTGGCCTCCTCGGGGGTCCAGCGCAGCTCGCTCACCTCGGCCCCCTCGACGCAGGCCGTGGCCAGCCCCGAGCGAGGGTCTGGCGCCCAGCTCTCGCCGGTGGACAGGAGCACCTCGTCCAGGCTCTCCGACCAGTCGAGCAGCCCGTAGACGACGCCCTGGGGCGAGCCGCCCGAGATGATCAGGCCGCGCTCGTCCGGCAGGACCCTGTAGCCCTGGGTGGGCAGCGCCTCGTCCAGCTCGAGCCGCAGGCGGGGCCGATCGCCCACCGGGGGCGTGTCGCTGAAGGTCCAGGCGGGGACGGGGTCCTCGCAGCCCAGCAGCAGCTCGCCCGCGGCGTAGACCCTGCCGAGCTCGAGCAGCTCGGGCGCCTCGGCGACGAGCCACCAGCAGCCGTCGATGCGGAGCCGGCCTTGCTCGTCCACGACCAGCTCGCAGGGGGTCGAGGAGTCCCCAGGCTCGGAGCCCCGCCCGCTCGAGTCCTCCGCCGCGGACTCCTCGGGAGGATGGGGAGAGACCGGGTCGGAGCAGGAGCACGCAGCGAGGATCAGGGCCAGCATCGCGCCACTCTACGGTCGGCGGGCGGCGGGCGCGCTCGCGGGCCGGTGTCACGGGGTTCGTGAGAGGATCCGGTCGCAGGAGGACCCGGGTTGCGCAGCTTCTTCTCCGGCAAGAAGGCCTCGCTCGTGCAGGACGCCCTCCGAGGCAACTGGTCCGGCGAGGAGCAGCACGCGGCCCTGGTCCAGGAGCTGCGTGGCGCGCGTCTGAAGCCCGACGAGGCCCTGCAGCTGATCTGGTTGCGGGACCGAGAGCTGCGCGCGGTCGGGGTCGAGGCCTTCGTCGCGGCGGCTGGCCCTCGGGACCTCCGCGCGCTGGTGGAGCAGCTCGAGGACAAGCCCGGCCACGTCCGGGGCTACGTCGCGCGGGTCTGCGCTCGCTTCGACGTCGAGGTGATGAGGGGCGTGGTCGACGACTTCCTGGGCGGCAAGGACGCCGCGCGGCGGCGCCTGGGCTGGGAGGTCGCGATGGGCCTCGCGGAGCCGCTCAAGTCGGTCTACCTCCAGCGCGCCCTGACCGAGGCCCCGGGGCCGCTGCGGGTCACCGCGCTCCAGCGACTGCTCCACGACGGCGAGCCGCTGCGCCACCTCGGGCTGCTGATCCAGCTCGCCGAGAGCGACGACCACCGCATCGCCGCGCTCGCGCTGGACGCGCTGTCCCGGATCGACTCCGCTGAGGTGGTCTCGCTGATGGTGCGGGTCTTCACCACGCCCGATGCGCGGGCCCGGGGCATCGCCGTGGCCTACCTGCGTCGAGCCGCCTCGAAGGACCCCGTCCAGACCCGCGCCCGGATGCTGGAGCTGCTGGGCGGCGGAGACGACGCCACCCGACGCCTCTGCGTCGAGGTCCTGCTCGAGACCGGTGATGCGCGTGACGTGATCGTGCAGATCCTGGTGTTCAGCTCCGAGCTGGTCGGCTGGCTGCGTGACCGCATCCTCGAGACGCTGCAGAGCTTCGGCGACGGCGTGCTCGAGCCGGCCCTGGGGCTGCTGGACCACAGCGATGAGCAGATCCGCACCGGCGCCCTGGTGCTGGCCGAGGGCTTCCGGGATCCCCGGCTGGTGGCCCCGCTGGTCAAGCTCCTGGACGACCCGGACTGGTGGCTGAGGATCATCGCGTGCGACGCCCTGGGCCGCCTGGGTGACGAGCGGGCGGTGGATCCGCTGCTCCGCGCCCTCCAGGACGAGGACAGCCGCTGGGCCGCCGTCGACGCGCTGGCCACCATCGGCTCGAGCCGCGCCATCCAGCCGCTGGCCGGCCTCCTGCGCAACCCCCGGCTCGAGGTCCGTCGCGAG
>CALGIB010000990.1 GCA_937915955.1 uncultured Pseudomonadota bacterium | reverse complement strand
AGGCCAGGACCCCGCCGAGCAGGGGCACGCCGCCGCGGTGACGTAGCCAGGGCCCCTCGAGGCTGCTCAGGCCGCGCTCCGAGGCCGCCACGAACCAGCCCGCGTCGAGCACGGGGACGGGTCCCGCCGAGGTCCGGCGCAGAGGGTCCAGCAGCAGGCCGGTGGAGCCCTCGGCGGTCCAGACGCTGCGCCCCATCAAGCGCCCCTGCTCGTCCAGCAGCACCTCGGTGATGCGGTCCTCGCCGAGGTGCACCAGTCGCTCGTCCTGCACCCACTGGCCCGCCACCTGGACGGGTCCGGCTCGGAGCTGGGCGATGCGTTCGCCCGCTCGGCCCGCCAGCACCTCGACCCCACCGCCGAGCGCGAGACCCAGCGCCAGGCAACCCAGGGCCAGCCATCCCAGCAGGCTCCCTGCACGCACGCCGGCCGCCTCGAGCGCCACCAGCTCGCCCCGGGAGCGCAAGCGCGCCACCGCCAGCGCCGCGCCGGTGCCCACCAGCGCAGGCCAGAGGTCCCGGGCCAGCTGCACCTGGCGCCAGAGGACCCAGGACATCCCTCGGTCCCCGGCCTCGATCGACTGGACCAGCAGCCCCAGCACCAGCGCCACGCCGAGGACGGCCAGGACGTGCACCAGCAGGGCCCCGAGCAGGTGGCGCCCCAGGCTCACGCCTCCCTCCAGCGCAGCCAGATCCAGGCCACCAGCGCGCCGACGACCAGGGTGGGCAGCCAGGCGGCGAGCTCGGCCGAGTGCAGCGCCAGCAGCTTGTCACCGGCCCGCACCAGGCCCCAGTGGCCCAGGGCGAGGCCCGCCAGCATCCAGGCCCGGCCCCGCAGGACGAGGGGTCCCACCGCCAGCACCAGCAGCCCCATCGCCAGCGGCACGGCGGTCCGCTTGAGCAGCACGGCCCGCTCGTAGCCGGGGTTCGCGCCGCGCTGCTCCATGCGCTGCACCAGGTCCGCCAGCGAGGCGTCGCTGCGCTCGACCAGCTCGACCCGCGCGCCGGGCAGCTCCAGGGGCAGCTCCAGCTCCTCGAGCTCGACCAGGGTGTCGCCGACCAGCAGGCGGGCCCCGCTCAGCCGCAGCCCCGAGGCGTCCAGCTGGCCCCGCTCGGCCGTACCGACCAGGCCCTCGGTGGCGATGAACAGCCGCTCGTAGCCCTGCTGCGTGACCCGCTCCGCCCGCAGGGTCACTGGCCCCAGCTGCACGAGGCGGCCTGGCACGGGCCGCAGAGAGGCCGTCAGCAGCTCCCGCGCCTGAGCTCGACAGGCGGGCTCGAGCCGGTGGGCCGAGGCCAGACCCAGCAGACCGACCAGCAAGGCCAGCCCCCCCAGACCCCCGAGCAACGAGCGACCTCGCACCCCCGCGGCCTGGAGCGTCTCCCACGCGCCCTCGCGACGCCAGATCGAGAGCCCGGCGGCCAGCCCGACCAGGGCCGCGAAGGGCCCCGCGAGACCTGCGATCACCGGCGCGGCCAGGGCGGCCAGCTGAACCAGACCCTGGAGCGAAGGACGGGCCGGCGCCGCCAGGACCTGGGCCGCGACCAGCCCCAGCGCGCCGAGCGCGAGGGTCAGGATCAGGGATGCGCCCAGTGGAGGCAGCATCCGGGACAGGAGGTGGCGGGTCAGGAGCATCGGTGGCGAGGGGAGGCCCTGGTGGTTAGCTTGCGTGGCCGACGGCCCGACCTGCGTCCATCGCAGACGGCCTCGACGAGGAGAACACGTGGAGTTCAAGGTAGGCGACAAGGCCGTGTACCCCGCCCATGGGGTGGGGATCATCAGGGCCATCGAGACCAGGGAGATGGAGGGCTCGGCCGCTACCTTCTACGAGATCAAGATCCTCGACAACGGCATGAAGATCTGGGTGCCCGTGGAGAAGGCGTACGCCAACGGCATGCGGCAGGTCATCGCGAGCGAGGACGTGGAGAAGGTCTACGACATCCTCCGCGACCGCGAGACGCCGACGGACAACCAGACCTGGAACCGTCGGTACCGCGAGTACATGCAGAAGATCAAGACCGGTGACCCGCTCGAGGTCGCCAAGGTCCTGCGGGACCTCGCGCTCATGAAGATGGAGAAGAACCTCTCCTTCGGCGAGCGCAAGATGTTCGACCAGGCCAGCAGCCTGCTCGTGCAGGAGATCGCGGTCGCCAAGGAGATGGAAGAGGCCCAGGTCCGCTCCGAGATCGAGGGGCTCTTCGTCGCCCCGCCCGAGGCCGAGGACGCCAAGTCCAAGTCCAAGTCCAAGAAGAAGAAGAAGGCCTAGCGGTCCCCGCCGGGGCCGCACTGGAGGCACGCGGTGCTGCGCATCCACAACAGCTTGAGCCGACAGCTCGAAGTCTTCGAGCCGGCTGAGCCCGGTCACGTGCGCATGTACGTGTGCGGCATGACGGTCTACGACCTCTGCCACATCGGTCACGCCCGCGCGATGATCAGCTTCGACGTGGTCTACCGCTACCTGCTGCACAAGGGCTACCAGGTCACCTACGTGCGGAACTACACCGACGTGGACGACAAGATCATCCAGCGCGCGGCCGAGAACTCGGTGGACGCCCTGGAGTGGTCTCGGCGCTACATCGCGGCGCTGGACCAGGACCTCGGTCGCCTCGGCCTGATGGCGCCCACGGTGCAGCCCAAGGTCAGCGAGAACATCGAGGGCATCGTCGCGCTCAACGAGCAGCTCATCGCGCGCGGGCACGCCTACGCGACCCCCTCGGGGGATGTGTACTTCGACGTGCACAGCTTCCAGGACTACGGCAAGCTCTCGGGCAAGAAGCTGGACGACCTCGAGGCCGGCAAGCGCGTCGCGGTGGGCTCGGAGAAGCAGCACCCCGGCGACTTCGCGCTCTGGAAGGCGGCCAAGGAAGGCGAGATCTCCTGGGCCTCGCCCTGGGGTCAGGGTCGCCCCGGCTGGCACATCGAGTGCTCGGTCATGGCCATGAAGCACCTCGGCCAGACCTTCGACATCCACGGCGGCGGCATCGACCTGATCTTCCCTCACCACGAGAACGAGATCGCCCAGTCCGAGTGCGGCACCGGCCACGGCCCCTTCGCGAAGTACTGGCTGCACAACGGCCACCTGACCATCGAGACCGAGGACCCCGACGACGAGGCGGGGACCAAGATGTCCAAGTCGCTGGGCAACGTCATCAACATCCGGGACATCCTGGACGAGGTGCCGGCCGAGGCGCTGAAGCTGCTCTACGTGCAGACTCACTACCGCAGCCCGCTGCCCTACAGCAGCGAGCGGCTGGCCGAGGCCATCAGCAGCCTGGACCGCGTCTACGTGGCCAAGGACGCCGCGCTGGCGCTGGCCGCCCGGCCCGAGAGCTCCGCCGCCCCTCAGCTGGCCAAGGACCTGGGCGGCGCCGCCAAGGAGCTCTTCGAGCTGGCCGAGGTCTTCGAGCAGCGGCTCGAGGCCCACATGGATCAAGACTTCAACACCGCCGGGGCGGTGGGGCTGCTCTTCGAGCTGGTCCGCGTGGTCAACCGCGCGGCCAACGACAAGAACCTCAAGCGCAAGGGCGCCACGCTGTTCAAGAAGGTGCTGCCCGCCTTCGAGCTGGCGGGCAAGGTGCTGGGCGTGGGCGGCTCGGACCCCCAGGTCTGGTTCGACGACTTCAAGCTCAAGCGCCTGGCGGCGCAGGGCCTCGAGCCCAGCTGGGTGGACGAGCGCCTCGCGGCGCGGCTGCAGGC
>CALGIB010000989.1 GCA_937915955.1 uncultured Pseudomonadota bacterium | reverse complement strand
CCGGGAGCGCTCGCTGGCCCGCCGGTCCGCGGCGGCGACCTTGTCCAGCTCCTGGATGCCCAGCAGCTCGCGCGAGTCCCAGGCCAGGGTCTCGAGCAGGGTCGCAAAGCGCGGGTCCTCCGCCGCCAGGGTGGCCTCCATGCCCAGCACCGCGCTGCGGCCGCGCATGTCCTCATAGGCGTCCTTGAGCGCCACGCGCTGGGTGGCGTCCTCGTTCAGGAAGCGGGCCAGGATCTGCGCCTTCTGCCGGGGTGTCAGGGCCCAGGCTGTGACGATCGACTCGGTGTCCAATGCGTAGACCACGTGCTCGACCCGCTCCCCGACCACGTCCAGGTTCGTGGGCGAGTCCCCGTCGGCCAGGTAGCAGCCGTCCTCGTGCTGGCTCCCCCTCCGATGGCCGTCGAGGCGGCCCGTGGCGACCATGCGCTGGGACCAGGCCGACAGCACCGCCTCGATGCGGGCCACGTTGGCCCGCGTGGCGTCGAGGGAGCGGGCGAACGAGGACGTGCTCAGCGAGTGCACCGGCATCATCAGCCCCTCCAGGAGGCCGCGGGCCAGGGCGCTCGGCTCCTCGGGCTTGGCGCCCGAGTCGATCTCGAGCAGCACCAGGCCTCGCGGGGCGATGGCGTCCAGCAGGTCGCGAGCGCTCTGGTGGAGGCCCAGGTCGTTCGTCGCGTAGGCATGATCCGCGTGCTGGGCGAGGAGCTCGAACAGCCCGGCCAGGGTGTCCACCCCGCTGTTGTCCAGCACGCCGCCGTCCAGCATCAGCAGCTCCGCGCCGTCCGAGCCCTGGACACGCGGCAGGCCGAAGCCCCAGGGGAAGTTGGCCGAGAGCCGCACGGCCTCGGGCAAGGTCAGGCAGCCCTCGGTGGCCAGGCTGCGAGCCGACCGGAGCGAGGCGCGCTCGCCCTTGGGCATCAGCTCGTTCGGCAGGTGAGGGTGGCCGCTGACCACGCGGGCCCCGGAGTCCACTGCGGTGGCGTTGATCAGCAGCAGCGGGTCCTCGGGGCCCCAGTCCCAGCCGAAGCGAGTCTCCCAGAAGCCGCTCATGGCCTCGCCGCGCTCGATGCCGGGCAGCAGCACGCCCCCGATGAGCGGAGCGGTGAAGTCCGTGCTGAGCTCGTCGAAGCGCCGGCTGCGCCCCGGCCACAGGTTGTCGGGCTGCCAGCCCTCGACGACGGAGGGATCGCAGAGCGCCTGCCAGCGCTCGGCGTCGTGATCGATGTCCTCGTCGAGCGCCGCGCAGATGCGCCCGTGCTCCTCCTCCAGCTCCCGCTCCAGCTCCACGTCGATCGTGTTTCGCAGCTGGCACTCCTCGGGGATGGTGCCCTCGGTGAGGGCGTGTCCGGCGCACCAGGCCTCGACGTCGGGCTGCTCGGTGATCCAGTGGGCGGCCCCGACGCTGCCCCCAGAGACGCTGGAGATCAGCAGGACCTGCTCGGCCAGGCTGTCCTCGCTCAGCTCGTCCCACTCGCCGATCTCGCCGCGCACCGGGGTGCGCTCGAGCATCTCGAGCACCAGCGTGGCGTGCAGCGCGGCGCGACTGCCTCCCCCCGACGCGGCCACCAAGAGCAGCGGACCGTCCTGGTCGGGCGCGCCGTCGATCCGCGCCTGCATGGCGTCCACCCAGCTGGTCTCGTGCGCGCAGGGGGTCTCGCCGACCACCAGGTCCCGGCTCTCGACCACGCCGACGAGCACCATCGCCCCGAGGCCCAGGACCAGGCGGCCCGGGACGGTGGAGGCCACGGCGTCCAGGAAGGCCGCCAGGCAGAGCCAGCCGACGCAGAAGTGGAGCGTGGCCCAGATGGTGAAGAGTCGGTGCGTCAGGGGGTTCCAGTCCCCGCTGACCAGGTACCAGGTGACCAGGCCCAGCAGGCCGCTGGACAGGCTGATGAGCAGGCCTCGGCCGCCGACGAGGGTGGCCGCGAGGCGCTCCTCGGGGACCTCGCCTGAGTCGTCCAGCGGATCGCTGAAGACCAGCCACAGACCGAACCACACCAAGGAGGTGCCCAGCACCATCGTGGGACCGTCCAGCAGCCAGGCGGCCAGGGCGCCGCCCAGGGCCACGGCGAGCCCCAGGATGAAGCGCAGCTCCAGCCCACGGCCGCCGGGCTCGACGCGGAACAAGGGGAGGTTGAGGAAGGCCAGCACCGGGCGGTTCAGGGTCCGCGCCGGCGCCGTCAGCCAGGTGTGCAGTCCCGACGGGATCCAGGGGTAGGTCAGGGCCGAGGCTCGCGCATCGCCCCGCGTCCACACCGCCAACAGCGCCAGGACATAGAGCAGGGACAGCCAGAAGATCCACACCCGGACGCCCGCGACGCGCAGGTCCTGGAAGACCAGGGTCGGGTCCGGCGGCACGAACAAGCCTCGAATCTTGTCCACGCCGAGCACCAGCCCCACGCCGGCGAGGAGGGCCAGCAAGGTCAGGATTCGCTGACCCGCCCAGGCCGCGCGGGTCCTGGCCCTGGCGTAGACCGCCAGCCCGCGCTCTCGGAGCCCCATGGCGCTCATGGTCGCCCGAGCCCGAGCCCGGGCGCGGCGGGGAGGTCAGGTGGGACGAGGCTGAGCGAGCGTTCGGCGAAGGACATGGCGAACGGTAGAACAAGTCCGCGACAGGCAGATCCGCTCAGGTCTGCCCAGGTCTGGAGCCCGCCTCCTGGAGACCGCCAACCCCGGCGCGCTGCCTCGGGCGTCGGCCTTCGGCGTCCTGAGCGGCGAGCTGTCCAGGCTCGCGATATCAGCGCGCCATGCTGACCCTCCTGCTGGCCTCCTGCGGCCCCAAGACCCCTCCCGCTGCCCCCGCGACCCCTGTCGAGGCGCCCGAGCGCGTGCTCGAGCTCGTCTCGCCGGACGAGTGGGGCGACTTCGGCCTGAACCTCGGCACCGTGGACGCCGAGGTGAAGCCGGGCGACGACTTCTTCATGCACGTCAACGGCGCCTGGTACGGCACCTTCGAGATGCCCGCGGACCGGGTCCGCTACGGCGCCTTCGACCTGCTGGCCGAGAAGTCCGAGCAGCGCGTGCGCTGGATCATCGAGGACCTCGCCGCAGACAAGCCCGCCGCGGAGACGCCGCGCGGCAAGGTCGCCGCCTACTACAACGCCTACCTCGACACCGCCGCCATCGACGCCGCGGGCATGGCGCCGGCCAAGCCCCACCTGGACCGCATCCAGGCCATCCAGAGCCGCGAGGACATGGCCGCGCTGTTCGCCGAGCCGGGCTTCCCCTCTCCCTTCGGTGGCTTCGTCTTCGCCGACGACAAGGACCCCTCCGACAACATCATGCAGCTGGGCCTAGGCGGCCTGGGCATGGCGGACCGCGACTACTACCTCAACGACGACGAGTCCTCGACGGCGCTGCGGGCCTCCTACCTGCAGCTGCTGACCACGGTGCTCGAGCAGGCCGGCGAGGCGGACCCGGCGGCCACCGCCGCGGCGGTCATGGAGCTCGAGACCGAGCTGGCCCGCGCCCACTGGGACCGGGCCCTGCGCCGCAACCCCGAGCTGACCTACAACAAG